>DATKZX010000012.1 GCA_035527755.1 Methanomassiliicoccales archaeon
GTCGTCTTGTTCCATACGTTCTCATCCACCATCTCTAGCATTGTCTGGATGATCGCGTCCTTGTTGCTGCTGCTTACCATTATGAACTTGTCAGCTGACATGTTCATCATCTCTGGGATGGCGCTCTTGTTATACTCGGAACCAGCATCGAAAATGACCGCGCTGTCAAGGAAACCGATATCGACCAACGTGTTCGTGGCGAATGCGCCGAACGATGCCACGTGGGTGGCTGGTCGGGACAGGTTCGTTATAACGCCGCGGGAGTCCGTGATGCTGATCCCCCCGGTGTCGTTCACCGCACTGTCGCCACTTGCAATAACTGGTATGGCCATGGTCAATAGGGCGATGACCGCCATCAACGTGATCACTTTCTTGTATTGCATAATAACACCTGTAATTGGAACAATACTCGTAATATTATTAGACTATAAAGTATTATGCCAAAATAATGATTTCGTGTTACTATATGTTGTCACTCAAATAATTAAAAAATGATGCCACATCCAAATTATTATCTCAACGGTCTAGACACAGATCATTTTAAAAAATCCAATTCTTAACATCCGAAGCAAAGAAAGGAAATTATACCAGTATCTGAGTTCGATATGTTCATGGCATCCCGGGTAAAGGTCGTCACCCCTATCTGCTCCCATGAAACCTGGATCACGGCGGAGATGGATGGGGAGGACCGAATCAAAGTTAGCATAGAGACGGACTGCTCCAATGTGAAAAATTATGGTGAGAGGCTGACCAGTGTGAGCATGGACGACATAAGCGAGTTGCGCGATTCCCGTATCATGACCGAGGCCCAGGATGGCATTCTTACGCCCACCTGCCTGGTTCCAGTTGCAGTGTTCAACGTCTGCTGGATGGAATCTGGGATGATATCCAAGCATCTAGCCACCAAGGAAGGGTCGATCGCCATTCACTTCGTCGATTGAGGAAGGAAAAGATATATGGTCTCTACCACGTCTCAACTCCGGAGGCCAATGGACGGATCATCCTGATGTGTGGTAATACCGCTTTTATCTACAATGATGAACTGCTCAAATATCAGTTCGGTTCTGAGCACCCCTATCAGCCCATCCGTTTCCAGCTGGTAATGGATACGCTGATGGAGATGGGGGTGTTCGATCACCTCCTTAGGTCCATGACATCGGAGCTGGCCACCGAAGAGGACCTGAGGGAGGTCCACACCGAACAGCTCATCAACATCGTAAAGGAAATGAGCCAGATCGGCACCGGATGCCTGGATATGGGAGACACCCCCGTATGCGAAGGACTGTTCGAAGGCGCTTTGGCTGCGGTGGGGGCTACGGTGACGGGGGCTGAATGTATCGCCCGAGGGGAGTTCGACCATGCCATGACCCCCGGGGGCGGGTTGCACCATGCCCACTCGGACAAAGCGGCCGGATTCAATATCTTCAACGATCTGGCCATCGCCGCTCGAAGGCTGCAACGTAAATACGGTTACGAACGCATAGCCATAATCGATATCGATGGTCATCACGGGGACGGCACGCAATCCATCTTCTACAATGAAAAGGTCCTGACCATATCCCTTCATCGTTACGGGCCAGGTTTCTATCCGGAGACCGGGGCGGTCACCGAGATGGGTGAAGGTGAAGGGAGGGGCTACTCCATCAATGTGCCCTTGCCCCGGTGCACCCCGGACGAGGTCTATGTTCCAACATACGAAAAGGTAGTCTCCGCGGCCTTGGATGCTTACCGGCCCGAGATCATCATCCACCAGTTCGGTACCGACGCTCATTACACCGACCACATGGTGGGCATGGGGCTGACCACCAGGGCGTATGAGAAGGTGGCGGAGATCACTCATCGCCTGGCCCATGACCATTGTGACGGTCGTTACCTGGTGACCGGCGGCGGAGGTTACTCAGCGGACGCGAGCCGAAGGATATGGAGCCTGGTGGTCTGCACAGTTTCCGGCTCGTTCCCTCTCAATCCCGAGGGGATGCACCTGTTGAGGGACTCCGGCCTCAACCGAAAATGGAAGGTTCAGCAGGAGGAGTTCCACAAACGTTTGGACTACCTCTTCGACGAGGTCATACCGCTGATCAAGTGACAGCATGTTCCGATCGATCCAAGCAGGCACGCCCCTGATTGGAAAGGCACAACGCCGTTCCATCATCCGTGCTCCGGACAGCGACCGGGGCGATCTAGAACATTAGGAAATGAAATTATAGGATATCGACCCTTAAGAAAATGACTGGGTTTGTACATGAACGCGCCATCGAACATTCAAAAGGCGGTCATCATTCTTTTGACCCTTTCATTGCTCGTCCCTTTGTTCTCCGTACAGACCACTGGAGACGATGGGCGAACGATCATCTACGAATTCCATTTCTCCTCCCCGGACGTAGATATTGGCAGACAAGACCGACTTTTCACCGTGAACGGACTCGACCTCGACCCGAGCGCCGGAGCCCCAACATTGCCGGTAGAGACCGTGCTGCTGGCATTGCAGCCCGGCCGACATCTGAAGAATGTGGAGGTGGATCATGCTCGCCCATCATCGTTGGAGATCATAGAGAACTATGCTCAGAATCCATGCGAGGCCCCACTGGGCGTCGAGACCCCGGAGAAGGACATCGTCGACCGGGGTGCCTGGGACCTTGCAGGCACATATGTGCTCGAAGGGGTGGAGGTAATATGTCTTAACCTTCGACCATTGGTCTGGGACCGGAGTACCGGGGTTCTGACGTTCATTCCTGATTATTCCGTCACCATCGTCACCGAGGCTGACGATATCGAATCGATCGGCGACCTGGACCGCGTTAGGGACCTGGTCGACAATCCTGAGGTCCTGCCGTACGTTCCGCGCACCACGACCTCCAACATACTTCCGGACGGGAGCTATGATCATCTTATCATCACCGATTCGTTCCTGAGCGTCCCATTCCAGGCCTTGGCCACATGGAAGGGGGTGAGGAACGAGCTCGGTTCCGTTCATCAGAACGTGGACAGTATCGTGGTCACCCTGCAGCAGATCAGGTCCTACAGTTCCTTGTGGGCCAACCCGACATCGCACAATGGCCAGGGCAACGACACCCAGACACTGGTCCGTAATTTCATCAACGCCGCCCACCAGGAATGGGGCGTGAGCTACGTGCTCATTGGCGGTGACGAGGAGATCATCCCCTCCAGGAAGGTCTCTGTGTCCACCGGTGGATACAACGATCAGCTGCCCGCGGACATTTACTTCACCGGCTTGGACGGAGATTGGGACAATGACAATGACGGCGTGTATGGCGAGCCATTAGGTACGGGGACCGCCGGGGAAGAGGCCGATTTGCTGGCAGAGGTGTTCGTTGGCCGAGCGACAGTTTCAAACACCCAGGAGGCATGGAACTTCGTCAATAAGACCATCAGTTACGAGAAGGGATACGTCAAACAGTACGACAAAGACCTTCTTTTCGTGGGGGAACTGCTTAGCTCAAACCCAGAGACCTGGGGGGGTGATTACAAGGATGAGGTATACAACGATGTATTGGCCGACAAGAACCTCACCCGGACCACCATCTACGAACGGGATGGAACGTTCTCCAATGTAATCTTACTGAACCAACTGGAATCGGGGGCGCATCTGGTCAACCACATGGGCCATGGCAATTACCTGGGGTTCGCCGATATCAACATCTTTGATGTGATGGGGCTGCAGAACGACCTGCCGTTCATCCTCTATACCCAGGCATGCATGGTCGGAGGTTTCGATCAAGGGCCAGACACCTCTGACGACTGCATCGGCGAGGAGTTCATCAAGGGAGAGCACGGGGCTGTGGCCTTCATTGGCAACTCCCGTTACGGATGGTATGCACCAGGCAGCACCGACGGCTCCTCTCAGAAGTTCGACCTCTCGTTCTTCAGCAAGGTGTTCGACGATAACGTGACGCAACTGGGAAGGGCGCTTTCCCTATCCAAGGAGGAATTGATCGGTCAGGCGGGATATGCCAATACCATCCGCTGGGTCTATATGGAACTGAACCTGCTGGGTGACCCGGAGACCATGGTCCTCAAGGCGGGTCTGGGGACCCACGACCTGGGGGTCGTAGAGATGTCCGTAGGTCAATTCGTCCAGGGTGTGGAGGGCGAAGTGACGGCGCGGGTGCAGAACATGGGGCAATACCTCGGGAATGCCACTGTGGAGCTCTACGCCGATGATGCGGTGGTAGACACCGGACCGGTGAGCCTGGTCCCCGGAGAGAGCGCCTGGGTGGACCTGACATGGACTCCTTCAGAAAGCCGGCAGTACGAACTCACGGTCCGGGTGGAAGGTCTGATCGATGATTTCCCTGCCAACGATGAGAAGAGCGTCTTTGTAGTGGTGGACCGCTCGATCTCAGGATACACCATATGGGAAGATATGCACGTGGAACTGACCACTGGCCTGTTCATAGGGACCGGGGCCACATTGGACATACGTAACTGCACTGTGGAGTTCTTGTCATCAGGCAACGATTCCCGGGTGATGGTACAAGGTACGTTGAAGGCCGACAGCTCAACGCTGTACGGTTCCTCATACCACATATTGAGCGACGCTGGTGAGGTGGAACTTACCGGATGCGACCTGAACGGGCTGTCCACCACCACGCCATCTTTGATCGAGGGAGGGACCCTGATGGCGCTGGATACCACGATATCTGGTGGAATGGGGTGGCAGTTGAACGGCACCCTCGTGGAAATGACCACCTCGGAGCTGATAGGCCAGATGTCCGAATGGGCGTTCACAAGTTCCGTGGTCGCATTGGACGGTGTCGATGGACAGGGCGGATACGGCCTTCTACTGAAAAAATCCAGCGGCGCCCTGCTCAACCTCACTTGGTCTGGGGGAGAGAGGGGATTGACCATCGAACGGTGTAGCGGCCTGGTCATGCATGATGTTGAACTGATGGGCAACGCAGCCGACCTGTCGATCATCGGGGACATCGAAGCCCATTTCATACATGACGTGGAAAGGGTGAACCTTACCTACGGACCTCTGGTCATCCTGCATGACCAGGACAACTTGACCGTTGAGGGCGGGACCGGCAGCCTATACCTGGTAAGCTGCCACGACATGGTCGTCAGCGGTCTCCATCTCCGGAACGGCGGTCAGGGATTGACACTGGTCGGCTCCACCGGTGTGGAGGTGGTGGGGAACGCCATCGAGAACTGCACCGTGGGCGTAATGGCCGTCGATTCCAGCGGTCTGCTGTGGAGCAACGACCTGATCGACAACGTATGCCATGTGCAACAGTTACGTTCACAGTTGGTGGTCGGTAAGGACTACCCTATCGGAGGGAACCACTGGTCCGATCAATCTGACACGGATGTAAGCAGCGGTCCGGGACAGGACCTGCCCGGACCGGACGGCATCTCGGACGAAGCGTACGAGGGACAGGACG
This sequence comes from Methanomassiliicoccales archaeon, assembly GCA_035527755.1. Classification (NCBI taxonomy): domain Archaea; kingdom Methanobacteriati; phylum Thermoplasmatota; class Thermoplasmata; order Methanomassiliicoccales; species Methanomassiliicoccales archaeon. The sequence continues at coordinate 5,406 of DATKZX010000012.1, forward strand.
TTCTTGACCAATATCCCAAAGTGGGCAGATGCAGCTATGTTCATGACATTCCAGTCGCTGATTTCGTCATGGGGAGCGAGGTCATCGATATCATTAGCCAGGTCAACTTCACCGACGCCAGCGCAAGCGGCTCGGGCATCGCCAACTGGACCTGGGATCTCGGAGACGGTGATGAGGCATACGGGAAGGTCGTCAGTCACCATTACACGGTCAAAAGCGTTTTCACCGTCACACTTACGGTGACCGATCATAAGGGTTCAAGTGACTCTGTCTCGATGGAACTGCAGGTCATAAACCACTTGCCCGTGAGCTATTTCTCCTACACACCCTCTCAGCCCATTCCCGGGGGGATCATCGAGTTCCAAGACCTGTCATCGGACATCGATGGCGATTTGGTCAGCTGGTCGTGGGACATGGGTGACGGAAACCATTCCAACCTCAGCGACCCTATCCATTCCTACGCGCTGCTGGGCGATTACAATGTCACCTTGACGGTCATGGACACGGATGGAGAAAACAACAGCTGGACCAAGATCGTATCGGTGGGGAACATCGCCCCCAAGGCCGACTTCTTCTGGTCACCCAGCTACGTGGCCAGTCTGCAGACGGTGAACTTCTTCGACAATAGTTCGGACGTCGACGGACAGGTACGGTCCTGGACATGGGACTTCGGTGACGGATCGACATTGAGCGGTAGGGAGGTAGGGCATCGGTATTCCACGCCCGGCACCTATCTCATCACCCTAACGGTCCTGGATGATGATCAAGCCCAGAACGTGACCACCCGCAGCCTGACGGTGTACAACGCTCCACCGACCGCCGCCTTCGGATGCGTTCAAGAGGTGCTGAGCATGGTCGAGGTGCAGTTCAAGGACCGTTCCTTCGACCCCGACGGGAGGATAACATCCTGGACCTGGGACTTCGGCGACGGGAACGGTTCCACCATCAGCTCTCCAAAGCACACCTACCAGCGGGCGGGGGATCACACGGTCACCCTCACCTTGCGCGATGACCGTGGAGCCACTGGGTTCTCTACCAAGGTGATCGTGGTGATCAACCGGTTACCGGAAGCATCGTTCGAAACCCCGGAAGGGGAGTTTTGGTCCCTGGAGCCGGTGGAGTTCATCGGTCAGGGTTGGGACGCTGACGGAGAGGTGACCTCCTACCTCTGGAACATGGGGGACGGTGGTGTTGAGGAAGGAAGGGTCATCGAGCATGTCTATCAAGCGCCAGGCAACTATACTGTGACCCTCACCTGCGTGGATGACGCAGAAGGGGAGACCTCGGCCAGCATCGTGTTTAAGGTAAACGATCTGCTCCCAGAGGTGGGAATATCGGCGGTCCTGGGGCCGGTCCATCCGCTGGAGATGTCCTTCACGGCCGAAGCATTGGACCGCGACGGTGAGGTGGTCGGATATAACTGGAGCTTCGGAGATGGTTCGTTCGCGGAGATCGCGACCCCGGTCCATCGCTATGCTCAGAGAGGCGATTATCAGGTCACGCTCACCGTGGTCGACGACTTCGGAGAGCGAAATGCGACCTCGATCGCGATCGTGGTGTGGATCGGGGACGTGTCCATGGAGAACGCATCCTGTTACCTGGATGATGATGGATGGGTGTTCCGGGCGGAGCTGGTGAACGAAGGTCCTCTCACCATCTATGTTCTGCTGAACGTGACCACCGAGAACATGATGATGGAGCAAGGATACCAGCTTGAAGCGGGAGAGAGGAAGACCGTCCTGGTGCCCCTAGAAGATTTAAATGGCGGTCGGATCAACGCCGCATTGATATTCGATGAGGACCAGGACTCCGATCCCGGTGACACCTTCTGGACCAGTTCGATCAGCGCCTCCGGAAAGATATCCCCCTGGCTGATGGTGCTGGCGATCTGTACGATCGTCGTGGCGGTGATGGTGGCGGTCTTGATAAGAAGAAGATAAAATAGCGCCCCGGTCGGGATTTGAACCCGAGTCGAAGCCTCGACAGGGCTTCATGATAGGCCACTACACTACCGGGGCATGCGGCCTTTCCCCTTATCGAATGGTAATATTTAATCCTTAAGGTGACAACTGGTTGCTGGCACCTGTCGTCGGAGGGGTGTGCCAGGCGCACTGCGGAACCTAGTGAGGTTTTGTTGATTATATAATTTGTTAGAAATAGATATTAATATTGAAGTTGATTAATGGGAAGGTGGGGTTTTGGTGGACGATTCTTCGATAAATAAAGGCGGGCTGGTTAGAACGTTGACGGTCAACGACCCGTCGATCAAAAGAAAGAAGATCGTGCTCAATGCCAACCTTCTCTACATCCCCATAGTTGACGGTATGCTGCTATACACCGGACTTTACCTGGTGCCAGAGATGTGGTGGATATTCCTAGCCATCGTTCCGATACTGACCGTAGCCATACTTGTTAGCTACATGTTCCTTAAGCGAGTGTTGGGAAGTAGCTTCTACCCAGTTTCCGTATATTCGAACGGAGTGGATTTCCCCCAGTTCCTGTTCAACAAATTGATAGGACGTCCATCCTTCATGAGGAAGGAGGATATTGTTTCTATATGGACCAATGATCTCTCGAACGCCCCGCAGGTCGAGGAAACCAGAGGGTACATGACGCTGTCCTTCAAGACGAGCACCGCAAGGGTCTATGAAACCGGGATCAGAAGCAGGCCAGAGATCGAATCCGTAGTAGAGTGGATCGAGAGGAATTGGGAACTACCCGTCGAGAGCGGGAACCCATCACGATCCGTTCCCAGCCATCAGACCCCGCGATCGAGGCAAAATATCTTGACGGTTCAAAAATTCTGCTCCCGATGTGGAAAGGCCAGCGATGGAACGTTGTCCTTCTGTCCACATTGCGGGACCAACTTCGATCAGGCACCAAAAGGATCTCCGGCCGATCATCGTTGGCAATCCACTAACGAAGCCGCGAACAACCCCCATCAAAGGCCACCCGCTGATACTTATCCAACAGGCCCGGTCGAATATCCGTCCCAATATTCCCAGGTCGGATACGGCCAGATGACCTATCCGAACGATAAGGATCCCCGGTTCGCCTTCATTCTTGGTCTGGCACTGGGGTTCCTGGGGTTCATGGGCATCGGTCACATTTACATGGGAAAGGTCGTCAAAGGTCTGATCCTACTGATCGTCGGAGGATTTCTGGCCATGTTCTCCCTGGTGGCGATCAGCATGCTCTTCGGGCCTTCGGAATTTGAACTGAGCGTACGAATGGTCACGACCGCCATCATGTCCGTTCCATATCTGCTGCTTCAGCTCTGGCAGGCCTTCGATGCCCCCAAGCCAGAAAAAAGGGGACCAGGAAGGAGATACTGATACGATTGTATCGCAAAGCGCCGTTCCCAGCAAAGTATTAAACGCAGGGCGCGCTTTGATTGACGAATCATATGGCCGAACGGAAACCTAAAGTGGAAGACTACATGATCAGGGAAGTGGTCCAGATCCCCCTGAACTACACGGTCAAGCAGGCGGTCGGTCTTTTAATATCCAGTGAATTCCACGGTATGCCAGTTACCGAGAACGGGCGGCTTGTAGGTTTCATCACCGCCAAAGAGCTTCTACGCACATACCAAACCCCTGACAACCCTATCAAGGATATCATCCGCCAGGGGACGGTGACGGTAAACCCGAAGATGGACCTTGACGACGCGGCCCGCATACTTTTCCGTTACGGGCTGCGAAACGTACCGGTCATCAATGACGACGGTATGCTATTGGGCATAATCTCCAATCTGGACATAGTCCGTTCCCATATTGAAAGGGCCACACCGAACAAGGTGGCCATGATCAAAGGCTTCCTGGAGACCAAGCATGGGGTGTCCATCATCGTACGGAGGAAGATCGTTCCCGTGGAATCCTTGCGTCCAACTCAGAAAGAGGTCTACGCTGACGAACTGCTAGGGCGGAAGGAGGAGATCAAACGAGGTCTCGTGGAGCCGATAATCGTCATCCAGAAGAACGATCACTTCATTCTGGTAGATGGACACCATCGTGCACTGGCATCTAAGCAGATGGGGGTGCGACAGTTCTCCGCTTTCGTATTGGAACCCAGCCGTGAAGTGGAGCTGGGGTTGGAGCGCAGCGCCGAAGAACAGGGTCTGCACTCACTGAACGACGTGACGATCATCGATGGTTCCCACCATCCTCTGGTGGAGATCACTACCCGTTTGCTCAAGGACGTGCAGTTAGACATCAAGAACGAATAGGATTATAAAAAAAAGGAAGAGGTTTTACTGGAAGTTCTTTCTGGCAGCTTCCAGTAATATTCTCTGTTCCGCCGAGGCGATGACGTTCAGGGTGTTCACCACGGTGTCCGGGTTCAAACTGATGCTGTCGATGCCCGCCTTGACCAGGAACTCAGTGAACTCCGGGTAGACCGACGGGGCCTGTCCGCAGATGGAGACGGTGCGTCCCTTGCGGTGCGCGGCGTCTATGAGGAACTTGATGGCACGCTTTATCGCATCGTTCCTCTCGTCGAAGTAACCCATCTTCCCCAGAACTTCGGAGTCGCGGTCCGCGCCCATGGTCAGCTGGGTCAGGTCGTTAGAACCGATGCTGAAGCCGTCGCACCATTCGGCGAACTCCTCGGCCATGAATATGTTGCATGGGATCTCCGCCATCAGGTATAGCTTGAAATCGCGGTTGCGTTCCAATCCCACATCGGTCATCATGACACTGATCTTCTTCAGCTCATCTATGGTGCGGACGAAGGGCAACATGACGTGCAGGTTCTTCAGCCCCATCTCCTCACGCACCTTCTTGATGGCCTTCAGCTCCAATTTGAAAGCTTCGCGATAGGAATCAGAGACATATCGGGAGCATCCGCGCCAACCGATCATGGGATTCTCCTCATGCGGCTCGTACTTATCGCCGCCCTTCATGCCGCGGTACTCGTTGGTCTTGAAATCTGAGGTCCGCAGGATGACCGGGCGGGGATAGAACGCCCTCGCCACCATGGCTATGCCATCGGCCAGCTTGTCCACCAGAAAGTCGGATTCTCCCCTCTCTATCAGGGCACAGGGGTGCTCCTGGATATAGGAGGTGAACAGGAATTCGATCCGCATCAGACCGACTCCCTGGACCGGGAGCTTGGACACCTCCTCGGCCTTCTGAGGAATGGCCAGGTTGACCAGCACCTTGGTGCCGGTGATCGGGGCGGCGTAACCGACCGCCAATGTTGATGCTGGCTTGCTTTCCTTCTTCTCCGCGACGCCATCATACACCACGCCCATGGTGCCATCAACAGTGACCATCGTATCTTCCTTGAGCAGTTCGGATGCGCCGCTCGCGCCTACTATGCACGGGATGCCCAATTCCCGGGCCACAATGGCCGCGTGACAGGTCATGCCCCCCTCGTCGGTGACAATGGCCGCCGCTCTGGTCATTGCCGGGACCATGTCGGGCGAGGTCATGGTGGTGACCATGATATCCCCGCTCTTGACCACCTCCAGGTTCATTTCATCGGAGACATGACGGACCGGACCGCCAGCTGCACCAGGTGATGCTCCCATTCCCTTGACCATCACCTTGGCGCTTTTGGTCAACCCGTGGTCCTGCGCGGTCTTATTGCTGGGCTTGACGCCGTTGGGCGAGAGCGTTGTGACCGGACGCGCCTGCACCACGTAGATGATCTTCTCTTCGATGCACCATTCGATGTCCATCGGCCTGTTGTAATGGGCCTCGATGTTGCGGCCTATCTCTCCCAGGGCGAGGATCTGCTCGTCACCCATCTTCTGTACGCTGCGCATCTCATCGGGGACATCGGCCTTATCACAGTCTCCGTGCGCTCCGCGGATAAGCTTCCAGCTCTGTTTGGAGATCCTCTTGTTCAAGATCTTGTCGTGGAATTTGTCCACCACGTAGGTGTCCGGGGTAACCTTCCCTCCGACCAAGGCCTCCCCCAGCCCATATCCGGCCTCGATGATGATGTGAGGCATCTCGGAGTTAGGGTCGACCGTGAACATGATGCCGGAGATCTCGGAGTTGATCATCTTTTGAACGACCACGGCGAGCTTGACCTTGGAATGCTCGAAACCTTTGGTCACTCGATAGGAGATCGCTCTGGGGGTGTACAATGAGGACCAGCACTTACGCACCTTCTCCAGGAGTTCCTCCGGGGTATCCACGTTGAGGTAGGTGTCCTGTTGACCGGCGAAGCTCGCCGTGGGCAGGTCTTCCGCCGTGGCACTGGACCTTACGGCTACCAGCCCTTGCTTCTTGCCCTTGAACATCGCTTTGAAGGAGACCAATATCTGGTCCTTTAGATCGTTTGGTATTTCGCACTGATTAAAAAACTCCCTTATGCGAGCGGAGGCATCTTGTAATGAGGATTCAGAATTGGCATCTACTTCAGCCAAAACGTCCTTGATGCGTTCCGCTATCTTACTGGTATCCAAGAAATAATCGTAGGCCGCTGTGGTAAGAACGAATCCGGGGGGGACGTTGAACCCTGCGGACACCAATTCACCGAGGTTGGCTCCTTTGCCACCGGCGATGTCGATATCGTTCTTGCCTAGGTCAGATATGCTCATTATCCTTTTCATGGGGTCTTTCACCACTCTAAGAACTTTTGATGCAGGCAAGTTCACCGGGGCCGACGGCCCTTCAATGTCCTAACCCGTATGGAAAATAGGCGGGAGGTCTATTAATTTTTCTAAATACTGAATGAGTCCGATTGTATCTATTTATCGAGCGTTTACTTACCTCGAAGATGAAAAAATGACATGTCCAGTCACTCAGTGGGTCCCCGATCGTGATGTTTTGCCGATGAACCACGCATCGAAAGGCCACTTACGTCAGGGGATCGATGATTCCTTTAGGAATATGTCCCCGGAAGGGTGAAGCATCTAAAGATTGGAAGATATAGGTCTGTAAATAATTCTGAATGGACTAAATGATTCCGTAAATACTATGTGTTTTTCGTATTTTCGAAGGTTTTTCACTGTTTAACTGTGTCATTCGTAAACAATTTTTTGAAATGGTTATATATGATTACTAATTAGAGAAAATACCGTATGAGGAGTTGATGTGAGCACCATTGAAATTAGGTGGCATGGAAGGGGCGGTCAAGGGGCCGTCACCGCGAATGAGATCTTGGCTGCTGCTGCTCTTGCAGAGGGTAAGTACATCAAGGCCTTCCCCGAGTTCGGACCGGAAAGGATGGGAGCGCCCATCAGAGCTTTCGCCCGTATCTCGGATCAGCCTATAACCGTACATAGCCAGGTCTATTATCCCGATGTCGTTCTGATCATCGACCCGACCTTGTTGAAGGCGGGCAAAGTGGTGGAGGGCCTGAAGGAAGGTGGAGCGGTGATCGCCAATTTCCCGGAAGATAACGCTAAGCTTGAGGGGATCGTCGGCCGGACGGAAAACGTACACGCGGTCAACGCCACCAAGATAGCTTTGGAAGAGATCGGTAGACCAATGGCCAACACCGCCATGTTGGGGGCGCTGGTCAAGGTCACCAACGTGGTCGGTATCGACACCATCATCGATGAGATGAGGAACAAGATGTCCGGAAAACTAAGCGATGCCGTGGTGGAAAAGAACTTGAAGGCTATCAAAAGGGCATACGAGGAGGTGCAATAATGGCCAATGAGAGATCGAGCGAACTACCGGCCGGAGGGATGATCACCGAGCGGGGAAGCTCCAAGAGATACCTGACCGGTGAATGGCGTTCCAAGAGGCCGGAAGTGGACAAGGACAAATGCACCAATTGTCTGACATGCTGGATATACTGCCCGGACAACAGCGTCCTAGTGGTGGACGAGAAGATGGTCGGTTTCAAATATTCACATTGCAAGGGCTGCGGCATCTGCGCTAACCAGTGCCCGGCCAAAGCCATCACCATGATTGAGGAGGGAGTGTAATGAGCAAACCTATAGCGGTCAACGGGGACACGGCCATAGCTATGGCCTGGAGGCAGATCAACCCGGACGTGGTGGCAGCCTATCCCATCACCCCACAGACCATCATCGTGGAGTCATTCTCCGATTTCGTTCACGACGGGATCGTGGACACCGAGTACGTATGCGCGGAGTCCGAGCACAGCGCCTTGAGCATTTGCATCGGAGCATCGGCCGCTGGGGCCAGGGTGGCCACTGCCACCGCCTCGGCTGGACTGGCGTTCATGTGGGAAGTACTGTACATCGCTTCCTCCATGAGAACACCTATCGTCATGGCCATCGCCAACCGTACCTTGAGCGGACCTATCAACATCCATTGCGATCACAGCGATGCCATGGGCGCCAGGGACTCTGGTTGGGTGCAGATATTCGGGGAGAACGTGCAGGAGGCCTACGACAACACTCTGATCGCTTTCCGTGTCGCTGAGCACATGAAGGTAAGGCTGCCGACCATAACCTGCATCGACGGTTTCATCATCACCCACGCTCTGGAGAGATTCGAGCCCTTGGAAGATGAAGAGGTGAAAAAGTTCGTTGGGCCATACCATGCCATAAGGCCATTGTTGGACCTGAAGAACCCCACTACCTACGGGCCGATCGCCATGCCCGATTACTATTACGAGATAAAATACCAGTTAGCGGTGGCCATGGAGAACGTGTTCGACGTTACCAGGGAGATCATGGCGGAGTACGCCAAGCTTTCTGGACGCCAATACGACCTGGTGGAAGGTTACCGGACGGAGGATGCCGAATATGTGGTGGTGGCCATGGGCTCCACCTCCGGCACCCTGCGCTACGTGGTGGACCAGATGCGGGAGCAGGGTCACAAGGTGGGAACGGTCAAGATACGTTTGTTCCGTCCATTCCCCGCTGATGACCTCGCCGCGATGTTGAAGGGCAAAAAGGCCGTGGCGGTCATGGACCGGGCCATGAGCCCAGGAACTGGGGGGGCGCTCTACTCCGACATCGTGCAGTCCCTCTATTCCACGGAGGATGCCCCCAAGATCACCAACTACATTTACGGACTGGGCGGAAGGGATGTAATGCCCGAGCAGCTCGTAGGGGTGTTCGAGGAGATCATGGCAGGCAAAGGAGAACGCATCAACTACATGGGGGTGAGGAAATGAACATCAAAGAGCTGACCCACCGCGAGGTACGCATGTGCGAGGGGCATCGCCTCTGCGCCGGATGTGCTGAACCGATAATAGCAAGGCAGGTACTGATGGCCACGGACAAGCCAGTAGTAGTGGCCAACGCCACTGGCTGCTTCGAGGTGTCCACTTCCATCTATCCGTTCTCCTCTTGGGAGGTTCCGTGGATACACACGGCCTTCGAGAACGCGCCAGCCACCATGAGCGGGGTCGAGGCGGCCTATAACTCCCTGCGCCGACAGGGCAAGCTGGACCAGGAGATCAAGTTTCTGGCGTTCGGCGGGGATGGTGCCACCTACGATATCGGCTTCCAGTCATTATCGGGAGCGATCGAGAGGGGACATGACTTCCTCTACGTGTGCTTCAACAACGAGGCATACATGAACACCGGGATCCAGAGGAGCGGGGCCACCCAGAAGGGCGCCTCCACCACCACATGTCCAGCGGGCAGCTGCATCCCGGGAAAGAGGGAGTTCCCCAAGGACCTGACCAAGATCATCATCGCCCACGACCTGCCCTACGCCGCACAGGCCTCACCACACAACTGGAAGGACCTGGTGGGGAAGTCGCGCAAGGGTTTTGACATTCCGGGACCGGCGTTCATAAATGTCATCTCCCCATGCCCCCGCGGTTGGAGGCATGATGGTTCGAAGACCATCGAATTGTCCCGCCTGGCCGTGGAAACATGCATCTGGCCGTTGTACGAGTGCGAAGCTGGCACCTGGAGACTGACCGGAGAGAGCCTGCGCATCGCCGAAGGTTCCAAGGAAAAGAAACCAGTGGCCGACTGGCTGAACTCCCAGGGACGGTTCAAGCATCTCATGAAGGGCAAGTTCACCTCGGTGGCCGATGAGATCCAGCAGAACGTGGACCAGAAATGGGAGCAGTTGATCAAGCTCTGCGAGATGTAAGAAACCCCTTCCCTTCCTTTTTTTATTTTTTATCTTGTGCGCAAGCGCAGTGAACACCGACGAACTTGTCCAAGGCTGACTGCATCTCTCGTTTCGTTACCTGATGCGGTGGGTCGCAATTCTCAGGGGTGTTGAGGTAGACAAGGTCGACGCAGATATCTCTGCATATCTGGGCAATGCCTTCCAGTCCATTCAGGTTCTCTCGTACCAGGGTCACCTGCACCCGGAAGGACCCCTCGAACAGGCGTCTCGCTTCCTTCAGACCTTCCAACATCTCGGAGAACTTTATCGAAGGATGCGGTCGGTTGACCCGCTGGAAGGTATCCTCGTCGGCCGCGTCCAGCTTAGCCACGATGATATCGAACGCTCCCAGGCCGCTCAACACTTCCGGATCTCGCAACAAAGAGCAGTTCGTCAATAACGCCACTTTCTTGGGAGCGGTCTCCTTCAATTTCCTCACCATGCTGAAAATATTACTGGCCAGCAAAGGTTCTCCGGTTCCTTTGAACATGATCATGTCGCATTCATCGCGAAAGAGGCACTCTCCCGCCTGTTCAATGATCGATCTCTCGTCGAGAAACTTCGTTCGCTCCAGGATCAAAATACCACGCTGTCCAAGACGACAGTACACGCAATTGAAGTTGCACACCTTCGGGTGCCTGCATATCGGATCTACGACCATGGCTTTTCCAAAGCCCAGAGATCTAATCGGCCCGTAGACGATCTTCATGTGTGCTCCTTCCGCTCTGGTCCTCTTAGGGCAGGGGCTAGCACATAAAGGTTTCCTGTTCAGGCCAACTCGGATTGTTCCAAGAACTCGGACCACAGCTTCAGGGTTTCCCGGGCCTCATCCTCGTCCACCTTCTGAATGGCAAAACCGGCGTGGATGATGACGTATTCGCCTACCTTGGCGTCGACCATGGACAGGTTGGCCTTACGTATCGCTCCGCCGAAATCGACCTCCGCTTCCGCACCTACGACGGAAATTATCTTTGCTGGCATTGCTAAACACATTTTATCACCCCGACATGATCTTCAAAATGGCCTCGGCGGGCTGTCCTTCGCAGTCCTTCAAGGCTTGAACGGCCTTCTCCTTGGAGGCACCGGTCTGCGACATGACCAGTTCGATGTCTTGGTCCGGAATGTCGGCCTCCCCCTGTTCGACCGCCTGGCGAAGGTGCTCTTCGGCCTCGCCTACCACCTGATAGGTCTTCTGTCCCTGCATGACGATGCATGATACTGTCGCGCCTTTGATGACGTATTCCTTATCAGCGGTCCTGATGATGACCTCCTCTACGCCCTGCATCTCTTCCTGAGATATGCCCATGCGCTTCATGGCCTGCTTCATCTGGCGCGGGTTCACCCCTCTTCCCATTCCTGGCATCATGCGATCGTCGACGGATTATTGCTACACATATAAATATGGTTGGGAAATCGGAACCGCCGTCGCAGTCAGAACAACGTGGATTGATGCTTTTTGTAGGGATCGACCATCCGGGGGTCGTCCTTCCGGGGATCGTTGACCAGGTCCGATACCTGGTAGATGTCCATATATCCTGCCGGATAGGGGGTGAACAGACCATGCAGTTCATCTTCGGAAAGCACCTCTTTGTTCAACCATGCCTCTTCCCCTTGTCCGTTTAGGATGACCGGCATTCGGTCGTGAACCGCTTTCACCGCCTCGTTGGCCTGGGTGGTAAGGATGCTGAAGGTGATCAGGTCCTTCCCTCCTTTCGTCCAATGATCATAAATGCCGGCCATGGCGAAATACTCCTGCTCCCGCAGACGAATGTGAAAAGGTTGTCTCCGGCCGCCCTGCCTCTGCCATTCGTAGAACCCTGTGGCAGGGACCAAGCACCGTTGGTGGTTCAGAAGGGGCTTGAACATGGGCTTCTCCAAAGCGGATTCGGATCGGACGTTGATCAGCTTGAGACCGTACTCCTCCCCCTTGGCCCAGTGAGGTATCAGTCCCCAGCGCATCCATCTGAGTGAATTGGGACTTTCGCGGACTATGATGGGCACATGTTGAAATGGGGCGATGTTGTAACGAGGAACGATCTTCGGATCCTCTGGCACCCCGAACCTGGTCGAGAAACCGTATACCAGGCCGAGGGAGAAACGGCCGCACACATAGTATATATTGGGATTCAAAAGGATAAAAGGTTTGAGGAAAGGGGTTTAAAGGACCCTGAGGTACCTTTCGATCTCCCAGTTCGTGACGTACTTACGATAGTCGTCCCACTCCATGCGTTTGAGGTGCAGGTAATGGTTGAAGATGTGCTCACCTAGAGCCTCCTTCATCACCTTGCTTTGGGACATGACCTCGATCGCATCGCCCAGGTTCATCGGTAGGTCGGTGATCTTGTTCTTGATCCTCTCTTCCTTGGACATGTGATAGATGTCCTTCTCCACCGGCTCCGTGGGGGCGGTCCTGTTCTTTATACCGTCTAGACCGGAAGCGAGCATGACCGCGAACTGCAGGTATGGGTTACCCGCCGGGTCAGGGTTCCTCAGCTCCACCCTGGTCCTCATGCCGCGACCGGCAGGGACACGTATCAGGGCGCTTCGGTTCATGTTGGCCCAGGAAATGTAGCAAGGCGCTTCGAATCCAGGCACCAGGCGCTTGTACGAGTTAACGTATGAGGCCAGTACTGCACAGTTCTCCCTGGCGTGGTTCAATAGGCCGCCCATGTAGTGCATGGCCATCTGGCTCAATCCCCATTTGCCGTCCGGGTCGTAGAAGGCGTTGGTGTCCTTGGAGCACAGGGACTGGTGAACGTGCATCCCTGAGCCGTTGCATCCGAACAACGGTTTGGGCATGAAGCTGGCGAACAGGTCGTACTTCATGGCTATGCATTTGACACCGTACTTCAACGTCAGCATGCGGTCGGCCATGGTCAAGGCGTCCTGATAGCGCAGATCTATCTCGACCTGCCCTGGGGCGACCTCGTGATGCGAAGCTTCCATATCGTACTGCAGTTCGTCAAAGGCCAGTACCATCTCCTTGCGGGCGATCTCGCCTTTGTCCAAGGGCATGAGGTCGAAGTAACCGCCGGCGTCGGCCGGTACAGGGACCGGTATCCCGTCCTTCAGAGGGAACAGGAAGAACTCGAACTCAGGGCCGACGTTGAAATCGTAGCCCATCTCCTTGACCTTGGTCACCATCTTTTCCAGGGCCCAGCGGGGATCGCCCTTGAAACGGTTGCCGTTGTGATCGGATATGGTGCACATGAACCGGGCGGTCTTTATCGCGTCATCTATCCAGGGGTATATCTGGAAAGAATCCAATATGGGGTTGGCCCTCATGTCCGATTCTTCGATGGTGGCATAACCCAGGATAGAAGAACCGTCCAGGAAGACACCGTCATCGATCATGCTCTCCAATCTGGAAGTAGGGATCGATATGCTCTTTACCGTTCCCAGGATATCGGAGAACTGCATTTCGATGAACTTCACTCCCTCTTTCTTCACCTTCTTCAAGATGGCCTCTTTCATCTCACAGAAGTCCTTTTCAGTCGCCATTGACATATGGTTAAACAAATGTATATTAAATAATTTGCTTTGCAACAAATGAGTAATATATAGCTGTTTATTAGTTCAAATGTATAATGTTGATTTAAAACAATGAACAAATGATGTATTAAAGGTGTTTAATTAATATTTTTGACGGTATTCAATACATTCTGCAGCAGTCTTTCCGCATCCACTTGGTCGTTGGTACCGCCGCTGGCGAAGCCGGACCTGCCCCCCCCGCGACCACCATGCGCGCCTAGCACCTTATTGAGCAGTGAGACGCAGTCCAAACGAACGTCCGATGAACAGGCCAAAACCAAAAAGGTCTTGTCATCATGAGAGACCAGTGCCACGAATGAATTGTTCCCGGAGGCGATCTCAGAGGCCTTCTCCATCAGCAACTTCCTATCCAGACCGGTAAAGACGCCGGAGAAGACCTTCATGCCACCGACCTCCGATGGTTCCAGCTTGGAAAGGGTCTCTCGAGCATAATGCTTCAGGGATTCTCGGCACTTGATCATCTCCCGTTCTCGGTTGTCGAAAGCGGTCAGGCTGTCCTGGGGAAGGGCGCCCATCCTCTCAGCCAACATTAGCGCTCTGACCGAATGGACCAAGGCGGCGCTGACGGCCGTCGGCCCCACGAGGAACTCTATCTCCCAATCTCCGGCCGGTTTGGCCGATGTAAGTTTGTCCACCATCAGCATACCTATCTCATTGGCGTCCTTCAGATGCACCCCGGCGCAGGCCGCCTGGTCATGCTTTCCGATGAATACCACACGGACCTTTTGGTCATGGATACGTTCCAGTTTGACCCTGGGACCTCCCTCGGTCAGCTCCTCCTTGTTCATCAGGCGGCAGATCACCGGTGCTCCCTTAGCAATGATGGTATTGACCTCCCGCGTCGCCTCCAGGATGATCTCCCAGGTGACATGGCCCTTGACGATGAGAACCTTCCTCTCACTGGTCAAAGATATCTTTACCAATTCCAGTTCGGTAAGGTGGGAAAGAGCAGCGAATAGCAGATGTTCACCGGTGTGTGCCCGCATCAGTGAAAGGCGGTTCTCCCAATCGATCCTACCGGTCACCTCCTGCCCTATTTCGAAGAGATGCCCAGGGATCAGGTGTGCTATTTCCCCTTTGCCCTTTAGTTCAGTGACCTCCAGACCTTCGATCGTTCCCCTGTCCCTCTCCTGCCCCCCGCCGCCAGGATAGAAAGCAGTACGGTCCAAGAAAATCCGATCCCCATCTATCTTCTGCACCCTCGCGGTGAACTCGCTAAGATATGGATCGTCCTCGTAGAGCCTCAGGGTCATGCTCCGGGAATGGTCAAAGGCGGGTAAATAATCCACGCCTACCAGGGACAAAAAATAATTAGACATATGAGCACTTATTTAACTATCTTAAAAGACATGTATCTAAGGGAACATACCCAATCAAGTTCCAGTTAAAAGGGTCATAATATGTTGGATGATTTGGATAAAAGGATCGTTGAGGAATTGTGCAAGTCCAGTCAGGGATCGTCCCGAGCGATCGCAAAGCGTTTGGGCATACATCCTACGACACTTATGCAGCGTGTGCGTAACATGGAGCAGAACGACGTTATCCGGGGTTATCGGGCCAACGTCGACTACATGAAGCTGGGCTACGAGTTCATGGCCATAGTGCACATTTACGTTGAAGGGGACCTCATAGAGATCCAACGGCGCATAAAGGAGCTGAAGAACATCGTGGCCATTCTGGACGTGACCGGGGAATGCGATTCCATCGCCTGGGTCGCCTGCCGATCCCGTGAAGAGTTCAGTCAGGTGGTCAAGTCCATGCTCATCATACCCGGGGTGAAGAAGACCAACACCTATGTCATACTCAATGTTATCAAGGACCCGTTCAACTTCATGCCCGATTTCAGCCCAACTGAAGGAAAATGATGGGTTTTCAAACGCATTCCGTCCATCATATTTTTATTACGTTGGCAGTATGATGGAAAAATCAGTTTAATACTGCCATTTGTAATCATAATGCTCAAATACATTGAGATAAGGATTTAATAGGGCGTCCACGTTACTCCGGCTTACCGACCATATCCGACCAGAGGAATGGAAATGTTGAGGACACACCATTGCGGAAAACTAACTAAAGATGACCTTGGCAAGCGAGTGACCCTCGCCGGTTGGGTAAGGTTCTTCAGGGATCACGGAGGCGTGCTTTTCTATGATATCGCCGACTCCCACGGCAGCACCCAAGCGGTGTTCGATCCCGAGGCCACCAACGACGAGGATTTGGCGCGTTTGAAGCCAATATTGAATAGCGTCGGTCGGGAGTTCGTGATCACGGTCACCGGCGTCGTCCGTGACCGTGTGGAAGGCACTGAGGACCAGCGAAACCTCACTGGACAGATCGAGGTACTGATCGAACAGGCCAAAGTGTTCAGTCGATCCAAGCCGATACCTTTCGAGATAGCTGAGCAGAAGAACTTTATGCTTCCCGGAGAGGACCTGCGGCTGAAGTACCGCTACCTGGACCTGAGGAGGAAGGAGATGAACGCCAACCTCCAGTTCCGGTCCAAGCTCATCTCCCACGCCCGCCGCTTCCTGGATATGGAAGGGTTCATGGACGTTGAGACACCCATGCTGACCCGCAGCAGCCGTGAAGGAGCCAGAGATTTCCTGGTGCCTTCGCGCAACATGCCCGGGCAGTTCTACGCCCTGCCGCAATCACCGCAGCTGTACAAGCAGATGCTCATGGTGGGCGGAGTGGAACGCTACTTCCAGATTGCCCGATGCTTCCGTGACGAGGACAGCCGGGCCGACCGTCAACCTGAGTTCACCCAACTGGACCTGGAGATGTCGTTCGTGGAGATGGACGACATACTGTCCTTGGTCGAGAGGATGTACTCCTATGTGTGGAAGCAGATGTTCGATCAGGAACTGCCTGTTCCTTTCCCCCGCATCGATCTGAAGGACGCCATGTCCAAGTTTGGCACCGATGCTCCGGACGTGCGCTTCGGCCTGGAGATGGAAGAGGTCACCGATATCGTTCGCAACGCTCCTTACGAGATATTCCAGAAGGTCCTGGCCAAGGGAGGGATGGTAACCTGTATAAACCTCAAGGCCTCCCTGATGAAGGAACAGGATGAGGACGGCTCCGTCGGGCGTAAACAGGTGGACCGGCTCATCGAGTGGGCCAAATCCCAAGGTATGGGGGGGATCACCTGGATGCGCATGACCCTTGAGGGGCTCAACTCCAATATCGTCAAGTACTTCCCCGACGAGGTGCGAACTTCTTTGGCCGAGAGAATGAAGGCCGAACAGGGCGACCTACTGCTATACCTGGCAGGCTCCAAGGAAAACGTCCTCAAGGCCGGCGGACAGCTCCGTCTCAAACTGGCGAGGGACCTGGGTCTGCTGGAGGGCAAAGGTCATCAGTTCGTATGGGTCGTTTCGTGCCCCCTGTTCCAGAGGGACGCGGCCACTGGCGGACTGACAAGTTTCCATCACCCCTTCGTACGGCCGGTGGGCGACAGGATCCCCGACGGCAAGGAACGTGAGAACGTGAAGGGCCACTCCTATGATCTGGTCCTAGACGGAAGCGAGATCGGTTCGGGATCGCTAAGAAACCACGACGCCGATATCCAACGCCAGATATTCTCTATCCTGGGAATGGACAAGGAGGCCATGCAGAGGGAGTTCGACTTCTTCCTGGAAGCCTTGGAGTATGGCGCCCCGCCCCACGGCGGCATCGGTATGGGGATAGACCGTCTGTGCTCCATGCTGCTAGGCTGCGAGAGCATCCGTGATGTGATAGCGTTCCCGAAGAACAAGAAGTTCCAGTCGCTGGTCGACGGCGCTCCCACGAAGGTGGAGGAGGCCAAGCTCAACGAGCTGCAGCTGCTTTGCCTGGCCGATGAGGACGAGGACTAAACCCTTTTCTCCAATTCCTTTCTTACTTCTTCCACCACATCTTTCGAGGAATATCGTCCCCGGCTCTCTTTCATGACGTGACCGATGACCGTGTTGGCGGCCTTGGCGTTCTTGCGGTAGTCGGCCAGGACCTCGGGGTGGGCATCAATGAAATCGGATATCATGTGGTCCAGATCGGCATCTCCGGCCTCGGCGTTCTCCTGCTTCACCCCGGCCAGCGACAGTATCCTGCGTTTCGCCTCGTTATCCGTTATCTCGCCGTCCGAATCCGCTTTCACCGCGGCCACCACATCTGACCATAGTTCGTGGCGGTCCTGCAGAGCGGACCAGTTGCTGGAGATCGGCCCCATGGTCCATGTGACCGCCTTCTCCGAAGATACGCTCCGGCACAACAGCTCGAACATGTCGGTCAGCGATGAGGAGGTCAGCACCAGCTGCTTGGCGGTGGCATCATTGATCCCGTGGTCGGTCACCAAACGTCTGGCGCGGACCAGGGGTGTCTCCTTGAGGTCCAGCTCCTCGGCCATCTGGCCGATGTGGAACTCGCCCAGGTCCGGTTCCCCGATGTAACCGTAGTCCTCCTCCGTTTCCTTATCACGGGCGGACATGGTGACCCTGCGTTCCTCGTCGTAACGCCTGGTCTCCAGTATCACCTTCTTTCCAGCGGCCAAAAGCTTCGTTTGACGGACAGCCTCGAACTTCAAGGCCCGTTCAACATTGCGCAGCCCCTGGACGTTCTTGATCTCCACCCGTTCTTCGCCCACGGATATATTGGCGTCCACTCTGACCTTCTGCTCGTCCTGGGCATCCAGGTCGCAGAGCGACCTCAGCTCGATGATCAGTTGGTCGATGAAGACCCGGGCCTCGGCCGGCGACTGCATGTCCGGGGCGGTGACTATCTCGACCAAGGGGATGCCGCTGCGGTTGTAATCGACGAATGATATCTCCTCCCCCGAGCGCCCCACCCTCTTGATGCGTCCCGGGTCCTCTTCCAGATGAACACGCCAGATACCGATCCTGCGTCCGTTCAGATCGAAATGGCCATCAGTGCCCAGCGGTGATTCGTACTGGGTGATCTGAAAGTTCTTCACCAGATCGGGATAGAAGTAGGTCTTGCGAGAGAACCACACCCTATCCTCGATCCGGCAGTCCAGGAAGCGGGCGATGGTCAATCCCACTTCCAACGCCTTACGGTTCAGCGAAGGGCGGGAACCTGGATATCCCAGACAGACCGGGCAGATGTTGTGGTTCGGATCGGCCGCGCTCGTCGGGCAGGAACAGAAAAGCTTGGACCGTGTCGGTAATTGGAAATGCATCTCCAGCCCGATCTTCATGGTCCCACCTCCGGGAATCGGTAAGGGAAGTGTGCCTCCCACTCGGAGGACATCTCCAGCAGGTCCATCTCATGCCAATGGTCGGAGACCAGCTGCATTCCCACTGGCAGCCCCTGCTGGTAAGCGCATGGTAAGGATACATGAGGCATCCCAGTGAGGTTCGGTGGGATGGTCAGGAAGTCCGCTCCATATATCTCCAACGGCGTCATCTTGCTAATGTCCTCGAAGCGCGGAGGCAAGAAGGGCATGGTAGGTGTGAGCACCATCTGATGGTCCTGGAACACCTTGCGGTATTCCTCGATGAGCATCTGCCGTACGGCCAAGGACTTCAGGTAGTAGCGGCTGCGGAACCCGACCATGCGGCAGAACGTGCCCAGAAGGATGCGGCGTTTCGCCTCATCACCGAAGCTCTGCGAGCGAACGCCGGAGAAGAAATCGTTGAAGTGCTGATTGAGCTCTTCCTCCCGGCGGCCGAAACGCATACCGCAGTAACGAGCCAGGTTGGTGGAGGCCTCCGAGGTCGCCAGAATGTAATAGGCGGGCATCGCGTAGCGCAGGGAGGGCATGGAGATCTCCTCGACCTTCACCCCCATTTCCCGTATTCTACCGACGGCCTCCTGAAATCCCTTGCTCACTGCCGGGTCCAAGTTGGCCAGGGCCTCCTTGGGCACGGCCAAGGAATCGGGCATCCCGCCCTTGGTCGGAAGTTGAGGCTGGGCGCAGGAGGTAGGGTCCTTGGGGTCCGGTCCGGCGATCGTCCGGAAATGCTTTCGCACCAATGTTGCCGAACGGGACAGCAGACCGACCTTGTCCAGGGAGTTACCGTAGTCGATGAGGCCGTAGCGGGAGACCCGGCCATAGGTAGGCGACAGTCCGACCACCCCGCAGAAGGATGCGGGACCGGATATGGAGCCTCCGGTGGAAACGCCCAAGGCGATATGCCCGGGGATCAGGCATGCCGCTGCTCCAGCACCGCCTGACGATCCTCCGCAGCTGCGCTGGATATCGAAGGGGTTAAGCGGTATCCCGTGCGCAGAATTGACGCTGAAGGTACCGAAGCCGAACTCGTCCATGGTGGTCTTGCCTACCAGCTGTCCGCCGGCGGTCTTGAGCCTTTGGATCGGTGCGGCGTCGAACGGTGGAACATAACCTTCCAGAATGGCCGAGCCGGCCCGGGCCTGAAATCCATTGGCGCACAGATTGTCCTTGGCCGAGAAATGGAACTCAGCGTCGACAAAGGTCTCCGCTATCTCGGTGAAGGCATGATATCGTTCCTTGGCGAAACGTATCAGGTCATGAGGAGCGGGGACGCTCACGATAATCGAGGCCCCCTGACATAATCCTCGTAGGTCCTCATCTGCTTACGCAGCAGCTGGGGGTCGATGTCCTGGCCAGGCTGGTCCTCCCTCAGAACGTCCACGACCGCTATGGGGTTGAAGGTGAAGTTATCGCACATGGGAGCCTCGTCCAGGATCGAGAAGCTATTGAGGATGTCGTCCAGGTCCTGGGCGTAGCGTTCCATCTCCTCCTCGGTCAGTTCGAGCCTGGCCACTTTGGCCACCCGGGCTATTATCTCTCGGTCCATGCTATCGACGTCCGTGCCGTCCTTAGGCGGCTGTGATGGTATATGATAGCCTATTGTCAAAGTTTCGGATACCAGGAGGAATTAATACCCAAAACCATTCTCCGGCGATGAAATTGCGCTTGTACAGCGATGGAGGTTCGCGGGGCAATCCCGGACGCTCGGCCTACGCTTTCATAATCTGCGACGAGAAAGGCAAGGAGATCGGTTCCGGGTCCAACTTCATAGGGACGATGACGAACAACGAAGCGGAGTACCATGGACTATTGGCCGGTCTCAAGGAGGTCAAGAGCCGCGGCGCCGCCGAGGTGGAGGTGTTCATGGACTCCGAGCTGGTCATAAAGCAATTGAAAGGACAGTACCGGGTCAAGGCGCCGAATCTCATACCGCTGTTCGCCGAGGCGATAAAATTGCTTGAGGGCTTCACCTCCGCCAAGGCGAACCACGTATACCGGGAGAACCCCATCATAACCAAGGCGGATTCCATGGTCAACTGGGTACTGGACCAGCACGTCCTTGCCCAACAACTTCGTAAATGACGAAGGTTCGGACAAGCCTAGTTGCAGCAACAGAGCTATTATATACTAGATGGAATTTGCAGGGTAATAAGCGCTAGGGGCCGGGGGCGTTTTTCCTCCTATTTAATTCACTCCCTTGTGATCCCCCCTCCTCCGGTCCCAACGCGCCCATCACTTCAATTTTGCTACGATGTCCGACATGCTCACCAGGGACTGCTCTCCGCTGGAAAGGTCCCGTAAAGTGACAGAAGCGCTCTCCAGCTCCTTATCCCCCACGATTATGGCATACTTGGCCTTCATAGCGGCGGCGAACTTCAGGTTCTTGCCCATGTTCCGTCGCATAAGGTCGATGTCAGCGGAGATACCGGCGCGTCTCAGTTCCGATACCAGTTTGAAAGCGTGCCCTCGCATCAGGTCGTTCACCGGAACCACAAAGGCGGTCAACCGTTCCTGCGGTAGAGCCGCTCCCTCGGTCTGCAACGCCAACAGCGTACGGTCGAAACCGATGGCGAATCCGGTGGAAAAGACCTTCTCCCCGCCGAAAAGCTCTGCCAGTGAATAGGAGCCGCCGCCGCATATCTGCTTCTCAGCCCCCAACTTGGGGGCATCCACCTCGAAGACCATGCCGGTGTAGTAGGCCAGACCGCGAACGACGCCTAGGTCCACGCTCACGTTGCCGAACCCCATGGCCAGAAGGATGTCGCAGACCTCCCTGATGTAATCCCGGGCCGGTCCCTCGAACGAATCCAGCACGGAGATGGGGCCGGTGAGCTTGGTGGTCTCGACGATCTCGGCCATGATCTCAGGGGCGATCCCCGCTTGGGTCATGAGGTCCTCCGCCTCCGGATACATCTTCTTGTCCAGCTTCTGCAATATCGGCAGGGCCCTGTCCCCCTCGACCCCGGCCCGGGAGAGCAGCTCCCTCAAAATGCCGATGTGCCCTATGCGGATGCGGTAATCCCGCAGGCCGCTGCGTTCCACAATGGCCGCGGCCAGTCCGATCACTTCCGCATCCGTCTCAGGCGTTGGGTTGCCGATGATCTCCGACCCGAACTGGAAGAACTCCCGGTAACGACCCGCCTGCGGACGTTCGTACCTGAAGCATTGGCCGAAGTAGAACATCTTCAGCGGCCTTGGAAAGTTCGTCAGATCGTTAAGGAAGAACCTCACCACCGAGGCGGTAAGCTCGGGACGCAGGCATATCTCCCGGCCGCCTTTGTCCTGGAAGGCGTATATCTCCTCGACCACTCCCGGTCCAGACTTGAGGGTGAATAGCTCGGTGTGCTCGAAAATAGGTGTGGAGACCTCACGAAAACCGTGCAATACGGCTTCCTGGCGCATCATGTCCTCGAAGAACCGGCGTATCTCCATCTCCTCCGGGCCGAAATCCCTGGTCCCCCGGGGCCTTTGGATCATGGGGCGTGAGATAGTATGGTCGATAATAAACATTGCGTGAATGAGAAGAACGCAAGAAATATTTACCTCCTGGCACCATCGAACGGATATGATCCTCGAGGGCGAGCCAAAGGAAAGGAGGGACCGTCTGCTCCGGGCCTGGGCCGACGATCTGGACCATAAAGGTTTCACGGAGCTTCAGATCAATCTGGAGATGTTTCCCATAAAACCGGAAGGCTTCGGCGATATGGTGCCGGACATCGTCGCCCGCCGTCAGGACGGCCGGCGTTTGGTCGGGGAGATATGGATGTGCGAATCCGTGGACAGGGACCACGGCATGTTCTCCCGGGCCATGAACTATGCTTACCACGGCGATGTGGTCATGCTTCTGGTGCCGTTCGATTGCCTGGAGGAGGCCGAGGAACTGGTGCGGCAATGGGGGCTCGAAGAGGAGGTGTTCGTCCAGGGCATATTCGAGTGAACCTAGCGCATGGCCTGTTCCAGGTCTTCGCAGAGGTCCTCAGGATCTTCGATGCCTACGGAGAGCCGGATCATCCCGTCCCCAATGCCCAGTCTCTTTCGTGCTTCCTTGCCGAACGATACGTGCGAGGTGTTGACCGGCATGCTGGCCAGGGATTCCACCCCTCCCAGGCTGGCGGCCTTGGCGATTATCTGGAAACGTTTGAGCGCGTTCTCTGCGGCCTCTCGACCCCCCTTCATTTCAAAGGTGACCATTCCACCGTAACCGTCCATCTGTCTCTGAGCCAGGACGTGGTCCGGATGGGACGGTAATCCGGGGTAGATGCACTTTTCCACCCGGGGGTGGGATTCCAGGAACTCGGCCACCTTCCGGGCGTTGGAATCATGACGCCTCATCCTCAGTTCCAATGTTCGCATCCCCCTGCCCATCAGATACGCCGGCAAAGGGTCCAGCACCGCTCCCAACAGTTTGCGCTTCTGGTGGACCAATGCCATGTCCTCCTTGGAACCGACGGCCAGACCGGCGATCACGTCCGAGTGCCCGTTCAGGTATTTGGTGGCGCTGTGCAGGACCACGTCCACGCCCATGGAGATGGGCCGCTGGAATATCGGAGTGGCGAAGGTGTTGTCTATCAGGACCTTGCAGCCCCTCTCCTTCGCCATTGAACAGGTCTCCCGAACATCGATAAGCTTCAACAATGGATTGGTCGGGCTTTCTAGATACACCACCTTGGTCCTTCCATCGATAGCCTGACAGAGCTTCTCGGCGGAGGTGGTCGGTACGAACTCCACATCGATGCCCATCCGTGGCAGTTCGTTCTTCAGCAGGGCGTAGGTCCCGCCGTACAGGTCCTCCATGGCGACGATCCTATCGCCTTTTTTCAGGAATGCCAGCAACGTGGTGGATATGGCCCCCATACCCGATGAGAAGGCCAGGGCGGACTCTCCGCCTTCCAGGGATGCCAACTTGTTCTCCACCGCATTTACGGTGGGATTGCCGTAGCGACTGTAGATGTAGGCGCCCTCTGGCACCTCTCCTTCCCAAGAGCGCGGGTCATCGGTGGGAAATGCGAAAGTGCTGCTCTGGAAGATGGGTGTGTTGATGGCGCCCTCAAACCTCATCGACAGGTCGCCGTCATGCACGGAGCGAGTGGACAATCCTTTCATTTAGATCGCTAGGGAATTCACCGTGAGCGGTATAATCATTCTCCCTACTCGCCGGTACGTTTGTAGATGACCGAAAGGACGTCGCCGTCGGCCAACTTATGCTCCAATCCCACCATCTGACCTGGGAAGCGGGCGCTCTTCCCCCATATCAGGGCGTAACGGAAGTTCAGCCTGAAGATACGATGCAGGGAATCACAGACATCGCCCACGGTGCTTCCGTGCTTGGCGATGAGCGGTTCATCCAGATCAGCATCCTCTCCCTGCTTCTTCATGTAGACCCGAATGAGCTCCAGCCTTTGAAAGATCTTGGCCTTCAGATCGTCGATGCCTATGTCCTTGACCGCGGAGATGAAGACCGGGTCCCAGTCCTTGAACTTTATACGTATCTCCTTCAGGTAGGTCGCGTCGGAGATATCGATCTTGTTGATGGCCAGGACGGCGCTGATGTAGATGCGGTTCCCGGAAAGAACGTCCACCAGTTGGTCCTGGTCGACATCCTCCCGAATGACAACGTCTGCGTTCACCAGCCCATATTCCACGACCATGGCTCTGGCCAGTTCCATGTCGATCTTCGTCAGCTTGACCGTCGACTTAACGTCAACGCCGCCGATCTCCCTGCGGGTTATGACCACGTCCGGAGGGTGGGTGTTGATGCGCATCCCAGCATTCTCCAGCTCCCGTACCAGCACCTGCAGGTTGGTATCGTAGAAGTCCAAAACGAACAGTACCAGGTCTGAGGCGCGCACCACCGAGATGACCTCCCTGCCTCGGCCCTTGCCCTTGGCGGCATCCCGGATCAGCCCGGGCATGTCCAGGACCTGGATCTTAGCTCCCTGGTACTCGTAAGCGCCAGGGACCACGTCGAGCGTGGTGAAATCATAGGACCCCACCTCGGACTTGGCGCCGGTCAGTATGTTCAACAAAGTGGACTTACCGACGCTGGGAAATCCCACGAGGGCCACAGTGGCGTTTCCGCTCTTTTTGACGGAATACCCTTTGGCAGGGCCTCCGCTGGAAGTCCTTCTTTTCTCCACCTCATCGCGAAGCTTGGCCATCTTGGCCTTGAGCTTACCGATGTGGTACTCGGTGGCCTTGTTCTTCTGGGTCTTGTCGATCTCATCTTGGATCGCTTTGACCTGCTCTTCTATTGTCAGGGCCATTGTGTTTTTTCCTCATTCCACTGTGGTGCCCGCCCTTCCTTCCAGGGCGTCCATCAACCTTTCGGCCGATGTTATCACAGTCCTTCGGCCAGTGGACTCTACGAAGCGAACGGCCGCCTCCACCTTGGGTCCCATGGACCCGGATGGGAAATGCCCTTCCTCGGAGTGGCGACGCATGTCGGCGGCGGTCACAATCCTCAATGGTCGCGGGCTATCGCTCATGAAATCCAGATAGACGGCCTCAACATCGGTCACCATTATTAAAATATCGGCATGCAACACCTGAGCCAATCTAGCCGAGGCCAGGTCCTTGTCCACCACCGCCTCCACGCCTTCATAGCCTTCGGCGGTGGATATCACCGGGACCCCGCCTCCACCGTTGCAGAGCAGGACGAAAGGCCGTTCCATGCGATCGCAAAGGGCGCTCAATTGCTCCTCTTCCGCCAACCTCAGCACGTCCGGGGAGGGCACCACCCGACGGAAGCCCCCCCGCTTGACGTCTTCGATGAACTTCCAACCATTGGAGCGTTCCAGCTCCTTGGCCTTCTCTTCGGGATAGAACGACCCCACCGGCTTGGTCGGGTCGGAGAAGCTGGAATCGTTCTTGGACACTACCGTACGGGTTATCACGGATAGCATAGGAACGACCGTCCCTGATCGCCGGCACACGCGGTCCCAGGCCTGCATGGCCAGGTAGGCGATCTGTCCCTGAGACTCGGCCACGCAGACGTCCAACGGCAGGGGTGGGGTCTCCAGGTGGCACACCTGGTTGCGCAGCAGGATGTTGCCCACCTGCGGACCGTTCCCGTGGGTCAGGACCAATCGCGGGTAATAGGATAGCAACGGCAGAATGTGATTGAAGGCCCTTTCGAGGTTTCTCATCTGGGTCTCAACGGTGGCCTCCTCTCCTGCCTCCAGGATGGCATTGCCGCCCAGGGCTAGAACGGCTAGCCTATCTTCTTTCATCAAGCGCCTCTTCCCTCCTGTTTAAACAAAAGGATTTAAACATACTATAATTATGGCCGGTTGATGTCAGCCCTTGACAAGTTCAACGAGCGAATGAAGGGGGTGCGCCAATCAAAGTTGGCCATTCCCCTGGGTTTAATTCTCGCCCTCATCGTTACGGTGTCCCTGACCCTGATATCGTACCTCTGGGTGTCACAGATACTCTGCTTTCTGCCCATGGTGGTGGCATTGCTGGCCTATGGGATCCCGACCTATTTCGGTCTGAAGGACCGGAAAAAGTTGGCCATATTCGGATTAGGGCTGTTCCTGGTCATCGGGTTATCTCTGGGGGCAGCGCTATACGCCACCATCGACAACTTCGAACCAACACCGCTGAGCTCGGATGACAACTCTCTGATAGCTGGGTCCGTCACTCCAGTGAAAGGGATTCCAGGTGATGCATTCAACTTCACCGTCACCCTGACCTCAACGTCTGGCGATCCGGACGTAAGGGTGATTCTCATCAACAATTGGGGAGATGGCACCAGTGATCGTAATCTCAGCATGTCCCTCCTGTCCAACACAAGTGCAGGTTCGGTCTATTACCTAACCTTGAACGACATGGAAGAGGGCGTCTACTACTACAACTTCATTCTGGAGAACGATACTGCCAGCGTCACCACTACACAATCGTTCGGACCGGTGAACGCCGATATGGGCAAGGTGTTCAGCAACTCCATGATTTCCGGGGTCATGGTCTCCTTCCTCAACATCGCGGTGCTGTTCTACATCCTGGTGCTGCTGACCTGGTGGATGGACCGCTCCAAGAAGAAGATCTTCGAGATGGAGCAGAAGCGCGGCAAGCCCAAGGAGAAGAAGGCCGTGGATGAGAAGTTCGTCTGCTCCGACTGCGGCGCGGACGTTCCGGCCGATTCGGACAAGTGTCCCGGCTGCGGGGCCAAGTTCGATGATGATGAGATCATCTGTCCGCAGTGTTCCTCGAAGCTCCTGAAGACCGATACCAAGTGCTGGAACTGCGGTCGCAAGCTCTGAAGCGCAAAAACCTTTTTTACTGCGCCCGGGGATATGCACCCCGGGATGCAACTCACTTTTTCTTTGCATAGGATGATCCAATGAGTTCGATAGCTGATGAACTGGCCAAAAAACAGAAGGAGATATCAGTTTCCGAGTTCTTCGAGAGGAACCGACACATCCTGGGCTTCGACTCCCAGGTGAAATCGTTGATAATGGGAATCAAGGAGGCGGTGGACAACTCCCTGGACGCTTGCGAGGAAGCGAACATCTCCCCGGAAGTACTGGTCGCCATTGAAAAAGTGGATGCGAACGAGTTCCGGGTGACCGTGGAGGACAACGGACCGGGCATTGTCAAGAAGATGATCCCCAACGTCTTCGGTAGGCTGCTCTACGGTTCCCGTTTCCACGCGGTGCGGCAGTCCAGGGGGCAGCAGGGTATCGGCATTTCCGCCACCGTGATGTATGGGCAGATCACCACCGGGAAACCGGCAACGGTGGTGTCCAAGACCGGAGCGGACGATGTCGCCTGGCGTATGGACATCATGGTCAACACCAAGAAGAACACACCTGACGTTCTGAAGGAGGACCCGTTCATATGGGACGGGAAGGAGCATGGAACGCGCATCGTCTACAACATCAACGGACGGTACGTGAGCGGCAAGCAGTCCGTGTTGGAGTATCTTCGGCAGACGGCCATCGTGAACCCGCACTCGCGCATCACTTTCACAGATCCAGATGGAAAGAGGACCACGTTCGAAAGGGCCACGGACAAGATGCCTCCGGCCACCAAGGAGATCAAACCTCACCCGCAGGGCCTGGAACTGGGCACCCTGATGAACATGGCCAAGGACACCAGGAACAAGAACCTGTCCAAGTTCCTGCAGCTGGACTTTTCCCGTATAAGCGATCGGCTGGCCAAGGAGATATGTGAGAAGGCCGGTCTGGACCAAATGGTCAACCCAGGCAAATTGAACCTGGATGATCAGAAGCGGTTGTTGACGGCCATCGGGGCGGTCAAGATCATGGCCCCGCCCACCGACTGCCTGTCGCCCATAGGCGCCCAGCTGATCAAGAAAGGACTGCGCAACGTGCTGGTGGATGTCCGTCCAGAATTCTACGCCCCTCCAGTGACCAGAGACCCCAAGGTCCACTCCGGCAACCCGTTCCTGGTGGAGGTGGGCATCGTGTACGGCGGAGGACTGACCAAGGATTCGCAGGTTCAGATACTGCGTTTCGCCAACCGCGTGCCCCTGTTGTATCAACAGGGGGCCTGCGTCATAACGAAATCGATCGAGAACACCGATTGGAGGCGCTACGGGCTGGAACAGCGCGGCGGCTCAGGCATACCGTACGGACCGGCCATCATACTGGTGCATGTGGCTTCCACCAAGGTCCCTTTCACATCCGAGGCTAAAGAGGCGATAGCGAACCTGCCGGAGATACAGGCCGAGGTGGAACTGGCGCTGAAACTGTGCGGACGAAGTTTGAAGACGCATCTGAACAAGAAGGAGACCAAGAGCAAGACCCGGGTCAAGTTCGAGATAGTGCAGGAGATACTGCCTATGATCGCCCAGAAATGCGCCAAGATCGTCGGCAAACCCGTCCCGAAGCTGGGCGGGACCATCACCAAGATCATGAACGTGGTGTGGATCGACGATGCGGTAGCGTTCGAGAAGGGGAGACATAAGATCCGTGTTTCCATTTACAACTACACCCCCCAAAACCAGAAGTTCAACCTTCATATGGTGCTCCCACCGGGGTCTTTCGATTACAAGGGTCTGCAGTTCTTCCCCACCGAGGTGAGGGATGACGGTAAGGCATCTTGGGAACTGCAGAAGATCGCTTCCACCGACCGCCTGGACGTTAATTTTGCCTTGGCCGGTCTGAACAAGGACGACTACGAGGAGAACGAGATCTATTCATCGGGGATCAATCCGGTCATGATCATCGGGGCCGAACCGTTGCCTGGTGATTGGGACGTGAAAGGATTGGAGATCACTGAGAGCGTGGAAACGCCACCGACGGAAGATGAGGAAGAAGAGGTCGACTACGACGAGTCCACGGAGGCGCTTAACGATGACTGAGAAAGAGAACAAAGCGGTGAGCTCCCTAAAGGACATCGCCCAATCAATTTACGACCAGATCGATTCCGGCAAGATACCGAAGATGACCTTGCCCCTGAGGACCAAGAGCAACATCCGTTTCAATCCCAAGCACGGGGTCTGGAAGTACGGCAATGCCACCGGTGCTCGTTCCGCCAAGAAGGTTAACGGGGCCTTGATGCTCCTGCGCACCATGTACGTGCTTGAGTTCATCGAGGACATGATCGCCAACAGCAAGTCCTCCACGCTAAGGGAGATGTACTACATCTCCGAAAGCTGGGAGAAGGCCAAGTTCAACTCCCAGGACGAGAGCAACATGCTGGCCGAGGACCTGGAGATAGTCACCACCTGCATGCGCGAGGATTTCAAGCTGCGACCGGAAGAGGACGGGGCCAGGGTCATAGGGGATCTGACCATCAGCGAGATGGACCGCAAAGGCCGTTTGAAGAAGATCAACTGCCGGGACGACGTGGGCGACTCGGGATATGGCATACCGTACAACGTGGAAAAGGAAAAGTTGCAGTTCCTCAGCACCAACGCCAAGTTCGTTATCGCGGTGGAGACCGGTGGTATGTTCGATCGTCTGGTGGAGAACGGCTTCGACGAGAACTTCAACGCCGTGCTGGTGCATCTGAAGGGTCAACCGGCCCGTTCCACCAGAAGGTTCATCAAGCGGCTGAACGAGGAGATGAAGCTGCCGGTGGTGGTGTTCACCGATGGCGATCCCTGGAGCTTCCGCATATTCGCATCCATAGCATACGGCGCCATCAAGACCGCGCATATCTCCGAGTACCTGGCCACGCCGACGGCGGAGTTCGTTGGCATCACCGCCTCCGACATCACCAACTACAAGCTGCCGACGGACAAGCTGACGGAAATGGACGTAAAGGCGTTGAACGCCGAGCTGAAGGACCCCCGTTTCGCCGACGAGTATTGGAGGGGGGAGATCGAGACCATGCTCAAGCTGAACAAGAAGGCCGAACAGCAGGCCTTGGCGAAATACGGTCTGGACTTCGTCACCGACAAGTACCTTCCGGAGAAGCTGACCAACATGAGCATACTGCGCTGAGGGGTCAGGCGACCAGATGAAAGGGTAAGTTAGATAAGTTCAGCATTCCTATTGCACTTGAAATAAATGAACGACCGTGCCTCGGTTACCCTGACCAGCCTGGCAGTTTCGTATCTTATCATGGCGTTCGCCGCCTCGATCCTGATAGCCTGGATAACGGAGGATTGGACCCTTTTCTTCCCCGCGATCTTCTTCTTGAGCGGGATGTTCGCTCTGTTCATCGGTTTCAGGCAGCGCTTCGGAGCTTTAACCAGACGTGAGGGTGACGATGGCAACTACCTCATGTTCTGGGGAACACTGCTCATGGCCTTCGGCACCATCTGGTCAGTGAACCACGTTTACCCTGGTAATCTGCTGTTCCTGTTCATCGCCTTCCTGGTATGGTTGGCGCTGGCGGTGTTGCTGTTCACCTTGAACAAGGTACGGCGTTGATGGGCAAGGTTCCGGCCATCATAGCGTGATGACCCTGTCGCTCTCGGCTATTATGCGATAGAGGTCCGCCATCTTTGACATCGGGCAGGCCTGGCTCTCCCCCTTGGCTCGCAACTTCATGCACGAGGTGCAACTGTAGGTCTTGCCTCCTGCATCCAGGAAGGCTTTGATCTCCTTGGTTATATTGAACGTCTCATTGTCCAGGTCCTCGCACTCAACTCCCTTTGCCAGCAGGAACATGTTGACATGGTCCCCCTGGGACAAGGAATATAAGCTAAGCCTGAAGGCTTGGTAGACGGTCTCGGGATCGTTGGAATATAGAATAATCCCTAGCTTCATGGAAGATAGGTGGGAGTTGAACATATATGATGATATGGAAAAATGTTTGAACGGCCGGTCCTGGAGCTCACGCCTCGGACAATCGTTTGAGGACGAAATCCTTGTCCATGGTGGACAGGAAGAATCCAAGTTTGGGCCCGGAACGTCGAGAGATGAACAAACGATACAGGACCTGGAAGCACACCTTGGGCTGAAGGCCGCGTTTTTTGGCCGTCTCGTAGATGGCGTTGTGGATCAGGTCACCGATCCATTCAGTGGTCCTCAGGCGCTCTAGGAGCTCGACGATATAGTTCCGTTCGTCATCGTTGATCTCCATGTCCGGCCGCTCCGGACTGATGATATAGAGAACCTCCTCCGGGGCGAAGGCGTTCAACCAGTGGCGTACGCATTCGATCCTCTGCTTCAGGACGCCCATATCCTCCTCCGAGATGTCGTCGATGTTCATCGAGCGCTTCAAAACCTTGACCACGCCTTCGTATGAATCGGCTATCTGGGCTATACTTACCAGATGACGATATGGGACCTGGAGCGGCAGTTTGGGCCGGACGCCCGTGGGCTGGGCGATCTCGTAGGCCCGCAGCAGATCTATCTCTTTATCATCGGCTCCGCCGTTGAAATAAAGGGACTCGACCTTGTCATATTCGTCGACGATGTCAATTATCCCCAGGCCAGGATCATAGTCGATGTGTCTCTCCGGATTGTAGCGCAGAACGCCGAAGGCCAAGACCGGAGCGGGGGTGATCAACAACGCGTCGCTCCCGGTGACCACATTGCCAGTGGACTTATGCATCTGACCCTTGCCTTTGAACTGAATGAACTCGTAGGGGATCGGATGTGGAGGCTCAATCCCAAATATCTCCCTGGCCAGGCGTACTCCGCTGTCGTAGGACCCGCCCGAGGCCGCATGGTCCTTGCCGAACGGTTCGCAGGTCACACCGAACAGCTTCCACTTCGCCGCCCATTCCACCCGCCAAGGCATCTTGCCCTGACCCTTGCGTATGTCCGCATCGCCTTCGTGACCGCAACCACACTTGTAATGCACGTAGGGGAACTCGTAGCCCAGGACCTTATCGGTGAACAATCCGCATTTCGGACATTCCGGGGTGAAGGGCCAGAAGTTCTCGGGCATCTTTCTGCCTGTGACCTCGCCCAGAATACTGGCTATGGTCGTCCTTTCCTTCAGTACCAGGTCGACGATCTCAGTGAACTTCCCCTCCTCGTAGAGCTTGTGCGTCCATATGATGCGGGGGTTGATGCCTAGTTCACCCAATGCTTCCAGGAAGGGGGTGATGAAATGTTCGGCATAATTGCCATGGCAATTATCCGGACAGGGAATGTAACAGATGGGCTTGCCGACCTCCTTCTCGAAGCTTTCCGGAAGGAAGGGATAGCGCTTGCGCAGCGGATCGTAGGAATCGACCAGGTAGATGAAGTCGACATCAGCCGATCTATCCTTCAATGCCTTGAACACCGCGTTGGCGGTTATCGATTCCCTCAGGCTTCCCACGTGAATATATCCAGAGGGTGTGATGCCAGTGGAGATCAGGTGTTTATCGCCCCTTGCCATCAAGGTGTTTGCTATCACATCGGCCCAATGCATGCTATCAGGTCGTGAAAACCGCCCCGCATTAAAAGGTTATCGTAAACTGGATGCAGTGTTGCTTTCTAAGCGGGGTTTACTAAATATTTTTATATCCCGTTGAAGGTAGGAGGTTCGATTCAAATGGCGAAGGATAAGAAGACCGGGGGTTTCCAGTCCGCTGCAGGCCTGATAAGGTACTTTGACAATGAGGACGAAAAGGCCCTGAAGATCAGTCCCGTTGTGGTCATCGCCTTGTGCGCCATCACAATAGCCATTGTGGTCGTGGCTACGGCCTTGTTCCCGACCTGAAAAATAAAAAAAATTATTTTGGGCCCTCACTCATCTGGTGGGGCCAATTCACATTTCTTGCCTAGCTTCCTCTGGAAGGTGTAAGTCAATAACGGCGGAGCTACCAATGTTGTCGCCAGGGACATGAACACGATGGTGTTATAGACCCCCAGCTCCACGATTGACATGCTCAGTCCGATGCTGGCAACGATAAGACCCACCTCACCCCTGGGGACCATGCCCACACCGATGATGGCAGCCGACTTTCCTCCCAGCTTCTTGGCCCCTATTCCACAGCCGACGAACTTGGTGACTATGGCTAGCAGTGTGATGATGATCGCCAGTATCAACACGTCACCGAACGCCGCCAGGGACACGCTGATTCCTACGAACACGAAGAAGAACGGGGTCAGGAACTCGGTGATGGGCCCTATCTTCTCCTCACAGGGCCAGGTATCCTTGAACTCCGCGAAGGCCATACCGGCCAGGAAAGCGCCTATGATGGCTGCCAGCCCGAGGAACGAGGATACTGATGAGAGGGCGAAGCAGATGATGAGCGCCAGGGGCAAGGGGCTGATGCCTCTCGTCCTTCTCTCGGCGGTACATACTTGGGTGGCCTTCTTTTCGTTCCTTTTCTTCATCACTTTTGGCAGTAACAAGGAGCCTATGAATATGACCGCCAGGACGAACAGCACCGCCTCGAAGGAGACCACACCCACCTGGACTATGTCCAGGGCTCCACCGCCAGCGATGCCTACCACTACGGCAAGGACGATCATGCCCAGTATGTCATCGATGACCGCTGCCCCGATGATCACCCGGGACTCGATGGCGTGCATGAGGTTCATGTCCTTGATGACCCGGGCGGTGATGCCTACGCTGGTGGCCACCATTGCCGCTCCGACGAACAGGGCCTCGACGGTCCCGTATCCGAGACCGACCATCAGAACATATCCGACGAAGAACGGGAGGATCACACCGAACACTGCCACCAATATTGCCGTTTTACCGACCTTGCGAATGGTGCTGAACGGTGTTTCCAAGCCCACAGTGAACAAAAGGAATATGACACCCAGTTCTTTCAATACCTCGAAGACCTCGGTATCCGAACCCAGGTTGATGAATTCATACAGGAACGTATTGGCGATCACGATACCCACCATGATCTCCCCGATGACGGTAGGGACCTTGACCCTGTTACAAATCATCTTGGCCACTTCGACCAAGACGATGATCATAAAAAGCTGGAACAGAACCGTCTGTATGAAGTCTTGTGCCATTGCGTTTACGGGTATGCGTTATTCATATATTAAGTCCTAATGAACCTCCCTGGCAATTAATTTAAATTGTGATATAGTAATTTAATAGCAACATTCATCGAATTCAAAATACCAGGCGAACGGTGAATGGAAAAAACATAAGTAAGGTAATATAATCGAAGCGCTCAGAGAGGAAATACAATGTCACTATGGAAGAAGGTCCCCTCGGGACGCAATCCACCCGAGATCATCAATGTCATCATCGAGACCCCTAAGGACAGCAAGAACAAGTACGAGGTGTCCAAGGAGTTCGACTGCATGTTGCTGGACCGCGTACTGCATTCTAGCGTAGTTTTCCCGTTGGCCTACGGGCTCATCCCCCGCACCTTCTACGACGACGGGGATCCACTGGACGCCATGGTGCTCATCAGTGAGCCGACCTTCCCCGGCTGCGTGGTCGAGGCTCGCCCCATCGGTGTGCTGGAGATGAGCGACGAGAAGGGACAGGACGACAAGATCCTAACGGTGGCTTGCGGTGACC
Source organism: Methanomassiliicoccales archaeon (assembly GCA_035527755.1). Classification (NCBI taxonomy): domain Archaea; kingdom Methanobacteriati; phylum Thermoplasmatota; class Thermoplasmata; order Methanomassiliicoccales; species Methanomassiliicoccales archaeon. The sequence goes on from DATKZX010000012.1 coordinate 40,050, forward strand.
CCAAGAACAACCAATATTTCGAGCTGGAGGACATTCCTCAGCATTATCTGGATGAGATATCCGAGTTCTTCAAGACCTATAAAAGGCTGGAGGAGAAGAAGAGCACCAACGTCATCGGTTGGCAGGGCCGTGCCCGCGCCACCGAGATCATCTCCGATTCCCTGACCCTTTTCCGCAATAAGTTCGGTTACAAATAGGTCAGAAAACCCTTTCCCACAACAACCTCTTTCCGCTCACTGTACGCACCAGGGCGGCCATCTCCTCAATTTTCATCGAAAGCGGGATGCGATCCGCATGTGCGAAACAGCGTTCTTTGATCTCGGCGCCTACTAGATCATCATTTCCAGGTTCCAGGCGGAAGAGGAACGACCCTGGATAGAATATCTCCTCCTTCGATATGCCGTCCTCGTCGCCGTCGGTGATGGCGATGACCGGTATCCCCAATCGGAACAGCAGGGCCGAAGCGATCTTGCTGGTATCGTCGCCTACCGTGACCACATAGGAGGCGTCCCGGCATCGGAAGACCGATTCCTCGGCGCAATGGTCGATGATGCAGACCGCGTTCCCGAGAGAACGAAGACTGCGCGGCCGACCACTGGTCCGACGGACCTGACCGCTGCGGACGATCGCCGTGCGGATATCGAAATCGCCCAGACGCTCCACCCCCGTAGGTTTGATGGTCAATCCCTCGGCCCTCAATTCCCCGGAAGGGGTTTGGGACAGTACCACCTCATCTCTCAAGGCCCGACCGATCACGTGACCGTTGATCCAGACGAACTCACCGTTCCTGACGCCGCTCAACCGCCTGACAGTAAGGTCGGCGGTCTCTACGGACCCTCGGAGGTCCAGGACCTCACCTATCGTCAAGGGGAGGATGCGGTGCAGCAAGGGGTCGTCAGCAGACCAGATAATGCTCAGACCATTGTCCACCTGGACCACCGCGGCGGATATCGGCAGGACCTTGGTCATCACCAAACGGCCGAAGCCGAGCGCGGAGTCACGGTCCTTGCCGTAATTGACCAGCACCACGACGTCCGCCTCCGCGGCCATCTGCCTGATGGCCGTCGAGGGCAGTTCGCGGGAATCATGGGCGATCACGTCCTCCAGACCGGAATCTATGACCGCCGCCACCGCCGTAGCTCCACCGACCCGGGCTCTGACCTCACCTATCATTGCGGCGCGCCGAATGACCTCCAAGGCCAGCCCGCTGTCCACCGCCTCAGGTCCATGGACCACCACGGCCGTTCTCATGCCAGTATCCATTCGGACCGGTCAACTCGCCAGAAATATGTAATTCTTGGGTTGGAACGCCGATCCGGTATCAGCTCAGCTCCTTCTCCACCTCTTTCCTTCCCTCTTCCATCTCCTCGCTCTGTTCATGGTCGATGAGCAGCAGCAATGTTTGGAACTCGCCCACGTGGGTCTTCTCCTCCTTGGCCACGTCCAAAAGGATCCGCTTGATCTTGTGATCGTTGGTCATGGCCGCCATCTGCTCGTACAGGCTCACCGCGTCCAGCTCGGCGATGATCGCCGCCCGCAATATCTCCCGGTCCAGATGGTCTTCTTTGACGTTCGTCAGATCAATAGGCAGTTTTGACATCATGGTATCAACGGATGTTATTACGATCCATGGCAGATATAATTAGTGAAAGTTCCCTCGCGTTCATATCGCCATCGCGGCAGCAATCGATAAATGCGGACGATCCCATTTCCGAGGAAGGTGTGTGATCCGCCTTTACCGACGATGGAAAATTTGACCGGAAGGATGAAGTCCTTTTCTCCCACGAGGCTGTCAAGCACCAACCAGGGAGCGATAGGACAGCTCCGGAACCAGTGCATGTTTCGGTACTCGTGCTGGCGAGCGTAGGCGGGATGATATTCTTTCTGGGATCGTTCTTCGGCCTGATCGCCCTTCTGGGGGTAGCGGGGTTCTTGATCCCTGCCCTGGTCATCTGCTCCATTGGTGCGTTGATGATGGTGGCGGGGTGGCTATCGTGGCGCAAGGACCAGCATCACCATGGTGCGGCGATCGAGAAAGAGAAGGAACGATTGCTTTGCGACTATTGTGGAGGAATGAACGCCGAAGGTGAACTGCAATGCCGTTTCTGTGGCGCTCCCCTACGTTAAGCTCAGATGCCTAGATATCCACCATAGGTGGCCTTTTTACACACTGGCAGTTTACCTTTCAGGCATTTTTCCAGTATGTCACCGACCTTGCCTTCGCAACCAGCGTGCACTTTCACCCCTGCGGACTCCAACTGCTTGTACGCCCGGGGTCCGATGGTTCCAGTGATCACTACGTCCACCTTTTGATCGGTAAGCTCCTTCGCTACCCGGACACCCGATTCGCTTCCCGCCCTCTTTACCAGGTTCTCCATGACCAGATGGTTCTTGGGGTCCCCTTCGAAAATTATGAAGAAAGAGCTCCTGGCTATGGAAGCGATCTCTCCTTGAAGACTATCGGTCTTGGAGGTCACCGCTAAGCGGCAAGGCCTCTCATCGCCGATCTTCTTACTCTTTCCTGCCATATTTTACACCGTTAATACATTGGGTATCTGACCTTATCTTTCTTTCTATTGCCCTAAAGAAGTTTACAAATGTGTCCGGTTAGGCACGATCGCCCGATGACCGCGTTCCAAACCGGTAAATGGACATCTTCAAGGCAGACCATAAAAATGGACACATATACTGGACGAATCTATTTTCAACCTCTTCCAGTAAACATTTATTAGCTTATAGGGAATGGTGAGGGCGGGAATTCAATGGCCGACACGGGGGAAGTGGTCATCGACGTCAAGGGTCTGGTGCGTAAGTACCAAAGCAGTTCTGGCATCTTTCATCAGAAGAAGAAGGAGACCCTGGCCGTGGACCACATAGATCTGGAAGTGAGGCGTGGCGAGCTGTTCGGGCTGCTCGGCCCCAATGGCGCCGGGAAGACCACCACCATCAAGGTCCTGACCACCCTGCTGCTCCCAACAGAAGGCAGCGTGAAGATACTGGGCTACGATGTTGTCAAACAATCCATGGAAGTACGAAAACGCATCGGGCTGATATTGGGTGGTGAGCGGGGGCTCTACTACCGCATAACGGCGCGTCAGAACCTGAGGTACTTCGCGGACATCTATGGTGTTCCAATAGGGATCAGGGACAAGAGGATAGCGGAGGTTCTGGAAAAGGTCGACCTGACCGATAAGGCCGACACCCGGGTGGAGGACTACTCCCGGGGCATGAAGCAGCGCCTGCACATCGCCAAAGGCATCGTTCACGATCCAGAGCTCATTTTCATGGACGAACTGACCATTGGTCTGGACCCGCAGGCGGCCCGCGACGCCAGGGATATGGCGAAGGCCCTTGTGACCGAGGGCAAGACCATACTCTTGACGACGCACTATATGTACGAGGCCGATGAGCTGTGCGATCGCATCGGGGTCATCACCAAGGGGAAGATCGTGGCCATGAACACTCCTGAGGCCCTCAAGTCCCTGGTGCGGGACACCTCGGTCATAGAGGTGGAGGGGTTCGGCATCACCAATGACGACCTGGAATCCCTGAAGGGACTGGACGGTGTGCGCACCGTTTCGGCCAACATGTGCGAGGACAAGCAGACCATGAGGGTTCAGGTAAGCGACCCATCGGGCATGCTTCCCAAGGTCACCCATCTGCTGGAGGATCGGAAGGTCATCGGCATGAGGGTCAAGGAACCGACGTTGGAGGACGCCTACCTCTGGTTGGTGAGGGAAGATGCCTAGATTGCGAGCGCTGACCGCCTCCTTCCGCCATCAGGCCGCGATCTTCTGGGCCGAACCGCAGTGGATTGTACCTAACATCATCGCCCCTTTCGTACTGGCCATGGTGGTCTTGATGTTGTTCAGGGAACCAAGCCCAGAAGCCCTCCTCTACGCCGTTCTGGGGGGAGGGATGATGGGGATGTGGGGGAACACGCTGTACGCTTCCGGGTTCTCCATCCAGTCGGACCGCTGGTGGGGCACGGTGGATGCCATATTCGCGGCGCCCAGCTCTCTGATATGGATAATCGGCGGCCGGACCATCTGGCACGCCCTCATCGGCATCATCAACGGATTGTTCGTGCTGGTGGTGGCGGTGTTGATATTTCAGATGCCTTTCGTGGTGGCAGATATGCCACAGTTCCTGCTGGCCTTCATGCTCACGCTGCTTTCCCTGGCCGCCCTGGGCATGCTTTTCAGCGCTGCCTTCGTGCTGACCCGCTCAGCCCAGGTGCTGACCAACGGCCTGGAGTACCCGATATACGTGGGGACGGGAAGCATGTTCCCCATCGCGCTATTGCCATTCTGGACCAACCCGCTCTCCTTGAGCCTGGCGCCCACCTGGGGGATAGATGCCATAAGATACGCCGCGCTCGATGGTTACCCTCATGGTTTTTCCGCTGGCTACTGGGGAGACCTGCTGGCATTGGCACTGCTATCGCTATTCTATCTGACCGTGTCGATCTGGCTCTATAAGGCGGTGGACAAGAGGGCCAGGAAGACCGCCAACCTCATGAGGTATTGACTTGACCGATTATGTGAGCAATCCTTTTAGGGTGTTCTGGAGCTCGGCGGTATTGGCCAAGCGTGCGTTGTTCGCCTGGTTGAACCCTGCTATGTGGGCCACACAGCTCTTCGGCATGTCCCTCTTCCAGATCGCCTTCTTCGTCTATGTCGCTACCTTCGTCAATAACGCCGAGGTCACCGTGGAGTTCGTGGCCATCGGCAACGCCCTGCAATCTTTGGCCATAGTGAGCATCTTCGCCGTGTGCAACATCACCGGGGAGGAGAAGAACCAGGGGACGATCGAGAACTTGTTGGTCTCCCCGGCGAACCGTTTCTCCGTTTTCGTTGGCAGAGCTATGTTCCAGATCGTGAACGGCATAGCCACGGTGGTCATCGCCTTCTTCTATGCGGCGTTCATCTTCAACGTGGACTTCTCCCACGCCAACCTGGTCGGGTTAGCCCTGGTCATCCTGATAACCACTTTCGCCATGACCGGTTTCGGATTGATGCTCAGCTCGCTGGGATTGTTTCTGCGCACCTCCATGATCATCGCCAATGTGTTCCTGTTCATCGGCCTGCTGGTATGCGGGGTCAATTTCCCCGTTTCGTACCTGCCGGCATACATCCAACCGATATCCTACGCCATTCCCATGACCTATGGCACGGAGGCCGCCAGGATGGCGGTGTCGGGAGCATCGTTAGGAGAGATGTCAGGGGTGCTGGGAATGGAAGCTCTAGTCGGCTTCCTGGTCATGATAGCGGGTTACCTGATGTTCCGCGGGTTCGAGCACCTCGCCCGGAGCAAAGGTACATTGGACCGGTTCTAGGGTCGTGACCCCTCTTGCTTCAAGACCACTTAGACGACCTTATTCTCTCTAGTTCAGATAACACTTGACAGCTCATTGGTGGGAGATCATACCAGCAACCGGGGTGTTCACGCCTTTCGGTCGGTCTCTATGCACCGGATGACATATCGTGCAAATGGTGACCGGACATTCCGGTCCGACGCGGTTAAAATATGAAGGTGATGCCCATTACCTGGTCTGATATGACGAAGAGCATTGGTTGGTTCACCACCGGTAGGGGTCCAGGCTCCCTGAGCTTGTTCTCGATGATGATGTCCAAGATAAAAAGCGGGGAGATCGATGCTAATCTGTCATTTGTTTTCGTTAATCGTGAGGTCAAGGGGAACCATTGCCGTGCTAAGCTCATATCCATGGCCGAAGAGGATGGTATTCCGGTTATCATTCTGCCATCGGACGGTTTTCGATCCGATCTTAGACAGAATAACATGAGCGCTTGGAGAGACGCATATGGTACGGCGATGAGAGACCAGCTCTCCCGATATGATATGGACTTCGGTGTTTTGGCCGGTTATATGCTCATTTTGGACCCCAAGACCTGCCAGCAGTACGACATCATCAATCTCCACCCGGCGCTCCCGAACACCTATCAGGGGACGTGGGAGGAGATCGTTCGCCGTGTGGCCTTGGGTGAGGATAAGACATACGGAGCCATGGTCCACATATGCACCCCGGAGCTGGACCGCGGTGAGACCGTGGCCTATGACGAGTTCGATATCAGCGACATGCGGAAGACATATCGTTCTCCGGACGAGCTATCGAAGGCCATCCGGGCCATGGGGGTCCGCAGGGAGGCTCCGCTCCTGATGGAGACGATCCGGTCGATCGTCGATGGCGATGTGATCATCAGGGATGGTGAGGTCCTCGATCGCAATGGCACTAAAGGCAAAAGGCACCGTTGCTTATCTCGGACCATCGATGAACAGTTGAACTGATCCTTTCCAATGAACGAAAGGTACCGTTCATGTGGCCATTTTCATATTAATTACTAGTAAGTAAACATACGATATCATGAACAATAAGCCTCGTCTCTCCGATCCAAATAGCTGTATCCAGATGATCGATCGTTCGAGATGGTTTACCATTCCACGAACGAATGCCCTTTCATATACTCAAAGGGAGCTGTGAACCCAGCCTATCGATCATTCTTCCTTTACTATGGCCGAGGCCTCCGGATCCATGGGGTTGGTACGAATGGCCAATGAATACAGGTATGGATGATCGACCCTCAAATGGTCCAAGTATCTTAACCACTCCCTGACCAGAAGTGGGTATGTCCTTTCCAGATCTTTGATCAGGTGATCGATATCAGACTGAGGTAATTCATCGAATTCGGTACGATAGTTCAATTCATCGCTAACATGGAAAACAGCAAGCAATAGTTGTGTGAACTCTTGATGTTCTACGAGATTTTGGTTCTCTAAAAGCCCCATTATAAAATCTCGCTTCCCTGCCAGGGCAGATTTAATATCGATGAGGTCCTCGGTCGTTATTTGGATATCGAGACCCTTTTCTCTCAATTTTGCTATAGCAAACCGGTAATCCTTACCACCCCATTCATAACTTGGTTTTAGGTATTGCATCAATTCCATTCGTCTGTCCAAGGAGGATATCTTCCAAACCAACCAAGTACCCAGCTCGGTGAAGAATATGCCGATCAACGTATCGAGCTTCAATAACTTGTTGGCCCTATCGCTTCTAACGAGAAGGGATTGGATGATGAGCGTTACCAGAAGTACATTTATGAAAACGAAGGCGAGATTACCGATCAAGTAGAAGAAGATGCCTCGGATGTCCTGGAATATGATAAAATGGATCAGGTATACGCATACCGATAATGAGATCAGCACGATCCCCAATCTAAATTGCCAACTCCTCATTTGAACGTATTAACATGTATTGAACCGCATTATACTTTTTTGGCACGACGCCGGGGAGGTCATGGAGCTGCTTGGGCAATGGACGACTGAAAGAGCGATCAACAGTGGATCGAGGTCGATGGCTTAAGCCAAAAAACATTTATTTTATTGTAAATAATATAATATTTCAGCAGGCAATACGATCGCGATAGAAATCAATCCGGTCATCTTAATGAACGATCGATATTATATTATATAAAAATAATATATATAACAAAATATTAATATTCTAAATTCTAAAAATTAACTTTCAGAAAGAAAGATAAATAAAGGTAAGTTGTATAACTGGTTAAAATCTTTGATTCGAAATTCGATTTCTTTTCTGGGTCGGATCATCAAAATCAAGGGGGTATTTCATTGAAATTTAAATTTGGAAAATGTGTTAGGTCCACGGTTTTCGTGTTAATATTACTGTTATGTGCATCATTAATGATGGTCGTCGCTACGGATAATGCATCTGCAGCACCAGGCGTCGTCGATCATTATAATGTCACTGTCGGAGGATATCAGACAGCTGGCATAGGGTTCGAAGCTTTGGTGGAGGCGGTGTCCTCCGAAGGAGACCTCGTCACCAGTGCGACAACCACCGTTCATATTGAATTGTACATCGCCTCGACCTTAATTGATTCCAATGCTGAATTATTACAGAGCGACTACGCCACTCCAGCGTCAGATAACCAACCGCTCGTCGGCGGTCAGTTGACGCTCTACATTAACGATACTGTGACCGAACCCATATACATCTCCATATCAAGTGGAGGTGTGTCTGGCGCTAGCGAAATCAATATCATCAACCCTGCGGCGATCCATCACTACATTGTCCTTTCCTCTACCCCGCAAATAGCAGGCGTTGGCTGGAGCGGCACCGCGACCGCCTATGACGAGTTCGACAACATCGTCACCACCGACAGCACGACCATCGTCACCATGACCGAAAATGGTGATGCGTTGTTCTACGCAAGTGACTATACAACACCAGATGACACCTACCAGATGTCCGCAGGCGTTGCCACCTTCTACGTGAAGGACACCGTTGCCCAGACGATCACACTTACTGTAACTGATGATAATTCAATTTCTGCTTTCATCGCCGGCATCGTAGTCAATCCAGCACCGATCGATCATTTTGATGTGACCGTCGGCGGAGCGCCTATGAGCAAGATGGCCGGAGTATCTTGGATGGAACCCACCAACAATGTCGTGGTCACTGCCCACGATGAATTCAATAATGTCGTGACCATTTACACAGGTAGCCCGGCGTGGTCTGCCTCATGTGCCGGTACCTTGCCGACCGCACAAGCATTCGTATTGGGCACCCACACCTTCGGTGGAAGCGGATTCAGGCTCAACATCGCCGGTGCACAGACTATCACCATGACTGATGGTTCGATCAATGGCACCAGTGCCATCATCACCATCACTCCAGCGGCGATCGATCATTACATTGTCCGTTCCTCTACCCCGCAAATAGCTGGAGTAGGCTGGAGCGGCAACGCGACCGCCTATGACGATTTCGACAACATCGTCACCACCGACAGCACGACCGTCGTCACCATGACCGAAAATGGTGATGCGTTGTTCTACGCAAGTGACTATACAACACCAGATGACACCTACCAGATGTCCGCAGGCGTTGCCACCTTCTACGTGAAGGACACCGTCGCCCAGACCTTAACGCTGACCGCGACGGACGTAAATAGCAGGACCGGCAACATCGCCGGCATCGTCGTCCTTCCAGCGGAGATCGACCACTTCACCATGAGTGGCTACCCAGCTTCCACTATAGCCGGGGAGGTTTTCGCTAATGGCGTCATCGTGACAGCCTATGACGAGTTCGACAACTTGAAGACCAACTACAACGGCACCGTCAACTGGACATCCAGTGATGGAGCTCCGTACCTGGCAGCACTGCCTGATGACTATACCTTCACGAGCGGTGACGCAGGCGTACACACCTTCGCCGGTGCAGGTTTCGTTCTCTACACCACTGCGTCACAGACGATCACCGTAAGTGATACCAACAATTCGGTGACCCTGACAAGTATCAGCATAACCGTCAACCCCACGGCGATCGACCACTACATCGTCGCTTCCTCTTCCCCGCAGGTAGCTGGAGTGGGCTGGAGCGACATCGCGACCGCCTATGACCAGTTCGACAACATCGTCACCACCGACAGCACGACCGTCGTTACCATGACCGAAAATGGTGATGCGGTGTTCTACACCAGCAGCTCATACGCTGTTGAAGGCAATACATACACGCTGTCAGCAGGCGTTGCCACCTTCTTTGTGAAGGACAACGTCGCTCAAACATTAGGACTGAGGGCGATGGACGGAAATGACAAGACCGGCAACATCACCGGCATTGTCGTCCTTCCAGCGAATATCTCTGAATACGAGATCGTTTCCTCTACCCCGCAAATAGCTGGAGTAGGCTGGAGCGGCACCGTGACCGCCTATGATTTTTTTGGTAACTTGGTCTACACTGATAACACATCAGTGTTCCGTATGACAATAACAGCACCCCAAAATCTTATGTTCTACTCCGACGACAACTATACTGGTGGGTCCAATACCGGCCAATATACGCTGTCTGAAGGCATAGCTACATACTATGTGAGGGACACCGTCGCTGAGACAATATATCTGTATGGAATTGATCTGAGCAACTCTATATCGGATACATCTGACGACATCGTCGTCAACCCCGCGGCGATTGAATATTATATGGTCGGCCCTTCTACCTCGCAGGTAGCTGGAGTGGGCTGGAGCGGCACTGCGACCGCCTATGACTTTTTCGGTAACATGGTCACCACCGACAGCTTAACCTATGTCAACATGACCGCCACCGGTTCAGCGGTGTTCTACGAAGGTGACTATGCAACAGAAAATAATACCTACCAGCTGTCCGCTGGTGTTGCCACCTTCTACGTGAGGGACACCGTCGCTCAAACAATAACGCTGACCGCGACGGACGGAAATAACAAGACTGGTTACATCTCCGGCATCGTCATCAACCCCGCGGCGATCGACCACTACCATGTCGTTTCCTCCTCCCCGCAGATAGCCGGAGTGGGCTGGAGCGGCACTGCGACCGCTCATGACGTGTTCCATAACGTGGTCACCATTGACAGCACAACCGTCGTCACCATGACCGCCACCGGTTCAGCGGTGTTCTACACCAGCATCACATACGCAACCCCTGGTGACACATACACGCTGTCCGCAGGCGTCGCCACCTTCTACGTGAAGGACAACGTCACCCAGACCTTAACGCTGACCGCGACGGACGGAAATAGCAAGACCGGCAACATCGCTGGCATCGTAGTTCTTCCAGCGGAGATCGATCACTTCACCATGATCAACTACCCGGCCTCTACTACGGCTGGAGTTGCCTTTGTGGCCGGTGTCACCGTGACCGCCTACGACGAGTTCGACAACGTGAAGACCAACTACAACGGCACCGTCAACTGGACATCCAGTGATGGTGCTCCGTACCCGGCATCATTGCCTGTGGACTATACCTTCACGAGCAGTGACGCAGGCGTACATACGTTCGCCGGTGCAGGTTTCACACTCTACACCACTGCGTCACAGACGATCACCGTCAGTGACACGGTCTTATCGGCGACAAATACCAGTACCAGCATCACCGTCCTTCCGGCGGTGATCGATCACTTCAGCATTGAAGGCTGCCCAATATTTACTATCGCTGGAGATGGCTTCGATGCTGGCGTCACTGTGACCGCCTACGACGAGTTCGACAACGTGAAGACCAACTATGAAGGCACCATCAACTGGACATCCAGTGATGGTGCTCCGTACCCGGCAACACTGCCTGGGGACTATACCTTCACGAGCGGTGACGCAGGCGTACATGTATTCGCCGGTGCAGGTTTCATACTCTACACCACTGTGGTACAGACGATCAGCGTAAGTGACACGGTCGACTCGTCGACCATCTCGGAAAGCGATGATATCGTCGTCGGTCCGGCCGCGATCCATCACTTCAGCATGATCAACTACCCGGCACAAACCTATGCTGGCGTTGCCTTTGTGGCTGATGTAACTGTGACCGCCTATGACGAGTTCGACAACGTGAAGACCAACTACGTAGGCACCGTCACCTGGACATCCAGTGACCCGTACCCGGCATCACTGCCTGGGGACTACACCTTCGTGCTCGGTGACGCAGGCGTACGCACCTTCGCCGGTGCAGATTTCATACTCTACACCCTCCCGTCACAGACGATAACTGTCAGTGACACGGTCGACTCGGCGACACTGACGAGCGCCAGCATCACCATGTTGGTCAACGACCGCCCCATCGACATCGTGATGGATGTCGGAGCGATCCAATTCCCAGGCGAATTCGTCACCTGGTGGATGATGATGACCGTGAACGGACAACCGTTCGACCCATCGGGAATGATCGCCACCCTGTACACGCCTGAATTAAGTTCGATCGACCTGTCCGGGGAAATGTACGGGATCAACCCAGGCTTATGGATCGTTAACTGGACCGTCCCGGGAGACGCTCTGGCTGGCCAGTACACTCTGGTGTTGACAGTTAACGATGGCTTCAGCTACGGTGGCTCGCTTAGTACCTTTGTGGTCTCCGATAATCTGGTCGATATGGGTGCCAGGGTCGTGAGCATGGACGGCAACGTCACCTTGGTCCAGACCGACATCGGTCTGATCAAGCTGAACCTCACTGCCATCAACGCCTATATCGCGTCGATCAACGGAACACTGGTGACCATACAGACCGACATCGGCAGCATACAGGCCGACATAACCGCCATCAATGGAAATTTGACAACCATCGAGGGTGACATCGCCACCATACAGACCGACATCGGTACCATACAGGCCAGTGTCACCAGTATCAACGCCTATATCGCGTCGATCAACGGAACACTGGTAACCATACAGACCGACATCGGCAGCATTCAGGAGAACGCCTCCGCAATGAATGCAAGGTTGACAGCCATCGAAGGTGACATCGCCACCATACAGACCGACATCGGCAACATCCAGGTAGATATCGCTGACATCAACGCTCTACTGGTATCGATAAACGGTACCATAGCGACGATTCAAACCGACATCGGTACCATACAGGAGAACATAACCGCCATCAATGGAAGGCTAACCTCCATCGAAGGTAATGTTGCCACCATACAGACCGACATCGGTACAATCCAGGTAGATATCGCTGACATCAACGTTCTACTGGTATCGATCAACGGAACACTGGTAACTATACAGACCGACATCGGCAGCATACAGGAGAACGCCTCCGCAATGAATGCTAGGCTAACCATGATCGAGGGTGACATCGCCACCATACAGACCGACATCGGTACCATACTGGCCAATGTCACCAGTATCAACGCCTATATCGCGTCGATCAACAGCACCCTGGCGACGATACAGACCGACATCGGTACCATTCAGGTAGATGTCTCCAGTATCAACACCTATATCGCGTCGATCAACAGCACCCTGGTAACCATACAGACCGACATCGGTACCATACAGGAGAACATAACCGCCATCAATGGAAGGCTAACCTCCATCGAAGGTAATGTTGCCACCATAAGAACTGATATAGGCACTATCCGGGTCGATATAGCTAACATCAGAGCAAGTGTAGTATCGATCGAAGGCACCCTGGTGACGATACAGACCGACATCGGCACCATCCAGGAGAACATAACCGCCATAAATGCAAGGCTGACCGCCATCGAAGGTACTGTTGCCACCGTACAGACCGACATCGGCACCATCCAGGTACAACTTGCCGCACTGAACACCACGGTTACTAGTATAGAGGGCAATGTGGCCACTATACAGACTTCACTGGGGACATTGACCGGAACCGTGTACAGCATCGAAGGCAACGTGGCGACCATACACACTGAGCTGGGAACCATGCAGGCGGACGTCTCCGGATTAGAGACCGAGACTCAGAACAACAACATCTACACTCTGGTCGCCATCGTGCTATTGGTGATCACCCTGCTGGTCTGCATATATGGTCTGGTAAGGCGGAGGAACTTCTTCTGAGATCAGAAAACGCGTGCTAAAAGTGGCCTAACCAGCCACTCCCTTTTTTCTTTTTATTTTTATACGTTTACTGCCTGATCGACACTGATGGGGACATGGTTCGAGGATGATCGTCGAACCGAGCCAAAACTAAATGAAAAGAGATGATTTAGAAAAGATTTTGATAAAACAGGTAATTTTTGTTCCTGAAGTTGTGTTATGGTGCTTCCGTCGGGATTTGAACTCGGGTAGGGGCCAGGTATTCCATTCTTAAATTACAATATAATAATATTTCTCATATTAATTGAAATCCGAACCTGTAAATGTTAATGACCACTTTATATTTGTTTAAGAAATAATTTTTCTATGGGCTTTGGGATTGGAAAAGAACATAAATGCCATCTATATTGACACGCCATGAAACGGGGCCCCATATTGCTCGTTCTTATCGCGGGTACGCTTTTCGGTCTTTGCGTGCCTTTCTCAAAGGCGCTGATCGGTGAAATGGAACCGATAATGTTAGCCGGGTTCCTATATGCTGGAGCGACGGTTGGTACGGGAACTTGGTTCTTATTAAGACGCGGGATGGCTCCGCCACCACCATCGGCTCCGATGGGCCGCTCCGGCGTGCTTTACCTGACCGGCAGCACATTTATCGGGGCCATCGTCGCCCCCATCCTACTGCTGGTAGGATTGGCATGGACCGCGGGGTCCGATGCATCCCTGCTGCTCAATCTGGAAGGGGTGATGACCGCGATCGTCGCGGTGGCATTTTTCCGCGACAAGGGCGGATATCGACTTTGGATCGCCCTCGCAGCGATGACGGTCGCGAGCGCCATTTTGTCATATACTCCGGGTGGGGGGTTCGGTGGCAACGGGGCTGTGCTGATCATCTTAGCCATGGTGTGTTGGGGCATCGATAATAACTTCATGCAGAAGATCTCGCACCACGACCCTGTCAAGCTATCGACGATCAGAAGCGCGGCGGCAGCGACCGTCTCGCTGACATTGGCTGTCATTCTTTATGGTGGGCCGGAGCTGACCTTGGTGATAATTTATGCGATGCTCATCGGATCCATAAGCTACGGACTAAGCAATGTCATGTTCTTCATCGGGTTGAAGTATCTGGGATCAAGCCGTACCGGAACTTTTTTCTCCATCGGTCCGTACGCCGCGGCCATGGCGGCTATTCCACTGTTGGGGGAATCGGTCACGGGAAAGCTTGTCTTAGCCGGTGTATTGATGCTCGCGGGCACCTTATTTCTGACCAGCGAAAAGCATGCCCGTACGTGATGGAAAGACCTTATGGTGCGACCCAAACTGACATGATATGTGCAAGACCACCACGGCCGGGGAATTGGAACGAACAAAGTCCGACGAATAAGATAATTACATTTCCCGGAAGCGCTTGGTATGGCGTTCGGTCAGGACCATTTCATTCGTATCCTTATTTCCGTCGAAGGGACCCTGCTCAGTCAGATTGGTTATGGAACGAACAGTAAAGAAGAAAAGAACGCATGTTCAGAATTGTTTGAATGGTGCTCCCGTCGGGATTCTAACCATTTTTTTACTGGTAAAATTACCGGTATTTTTTTATGCCAGTATTTTATTAACGGTGTTTACTAAATTAAGAACATTCTAATACTATAATCATAGATATTTCCATATATAATATTTATATTTTGCTTAAATGTGGAAGGTCATATCGGAATTTTTCAGTCTTTACGAATCTAGCAAAAGAGAATGAACTGCATTGCGTCATTGAATGAAATAGAATGGAATCTGCGTTATCGTTGTATAAGTCTTTCAGAGTCTATTGA
>DATKZX010000013.1 GCA_035527755.1 Methanomassiliicoccales archaeon
GTGAACGATCTGCTTCCCGTCGTTCTCGGTGAAGTACAGAATGTCGCCCATGTTGACCTTGCCGTACGGTGAACGACGTCCCATTGCCGCCCGACCCACCATGGTCTTGTCGCCTCGGCGCATGGCCTCCAGGGCGCCTGCCGGTTTGTCAAGGTAAACAATGTGGTCCATCTAGTGAGGGAATGGCGGAGGGGAGATAAACCAATTACTCGAAAATTCTTACAACGGCCGAAGAACTGAGATGATACGTCGCCCTTCCCCTTGACCCATGAAGATCAGGTAACGCATGACATCGACCCTGGTCCCGTCCTTGCGCTGTAAAGTGGCGGGCGCAAAGATCCGCCCTCCGATGTTGAACCGGCGGTAAGGTTTTACATCCTCGGGCGAATTGACAAAAATTTCCCGAGTGTTCCTCAAAGCTCCCAACTCCTCCCATGAATATCCCATCTCAGAGCAGGCCGATTCGTTATAGAGGTACAGGTTGCCATCGATATCGTGGACCAGCACTGGACGGGGGTATTTGTTGAGCGTTGTCCCCAACGGACCTTGAGGATCTCGGACCGCCGCCTTCAACTTCGGGGCCAACTCCCAAATTCCGGTGTGGGGGAACTCGGTCACCGGATGCGGCCGGAATATGACCACGATCATTTCCACCATATCGCCCTTGAAGACCGGTACCCGGTGAACCTGAAGCCCCGTTCGTCCGTCCATTAACGTGACCGATTCCTCGGTGACCGTTGTGTATCCATATTGGAAGATCTCCTCGTATAGGTACCGGTTCTCGGCGGGAAGTCCGATGAAAAGCTCGAAGATCGTCTTCCCCTCGAACGCGGTGTCCAACCCCAGCCCTTCCAAGAACTTCACGAAGGCGCTGTTGCCCTGGGTGACCTTCAGCTCCCGGTCCACCATCAATACCATTTCCGTCATGGCGTCCAGCATGATCCTTTGATTGTTCTCCGCCTGTAAAAGGGCGAACTCCACCATCTTGCGTCGGATGTTCTCCTCGTGAAGGCGCTCGTTCGCGAGAATGAGCTGAGAACGTTCCTCCTCCACCATCATCCTCTGGACGTTCTCCGTCCGGATGGTGTTCAATTGCTGGAAGAGATCGCGGGAGATATCTGTGGACCCACTCTCTTTTGATGGACGATGAAAGTAATTCTGACAAAGCATCCCCTGCTCGATGATGATAGGGTATGAGGTCAGTGACCGCATCAACAGCTTAGGCGAGAGGGTGGTGAGGTCGTACATGCAGACCACGGCGATCTCCAGCTCTTCCCTGATCAGGTCCAGCTTTCGCCACGTTCCCTCCTCTGGTACCTGTTCAGCCAGCTCCTCGGGCACGTCCATGATCAGACGGGCCCCGGAATATCCCTGCCCCCTTGCCTGATGGACCAGAGCACGCATCTGATCGGCGATCGTTTCAAACGAATATTCTTCCATCCTCAGGATGGAGGTGGGAACGACCATTATGCCGGGGTATGAACCGATGTCAAGCCCCAATGCTTTGAACCGGTCCTTGATCTCCGACGAGGACGATCGGGACATGAAAACGCACATCTCGTGGTGCCTAACGCCCTCTTTCAACAAGGAGATCACCGTGTCAAGCATCTCGTTCGAACGATGATAGAACAGGGCGACCTTGTCCCCGGGGCAAATGGATGAAAGGGCGTAGGGCTTGGCTTCGATGAGCGCCTCCCCGGGTTCCCTTCCACCCTTGGTCATGGAAGAGGCATGCATTATCATTGATAAAACATTCACCGCCAACCGGCAAAAGATAAGTCCGCCCTCTACGATCACCCCTTCATGTGCCTGGTCCCGGACCACGAGATCGAATCGATGCTGAACGATGGCTCCCTGGTCATCACTGATTTTATTCCGGAGGGCCTCACCCCCAACGGATATGACCTGAGGGTGGCCGAAGTGCGTTTGGAAGGGGGGGAGAGCGTGACCGCCGGTACCGTTAGCATACCGCCGGGCAGGCTGTTCTTCGTATCGACCATTGAAAGGGTGGAGCTCCCGGACGACCTGGCCGCCCAATTATGGACCCGGACGTCCTGGTTGAGGAAGGGATTGCTTATGGGTCTGGGCAAGATCGACGCCGGCTTTCACGGCACGTTGACGTTCAGCGGGCTCAACGCCTCCTCCTCGCCGGTGGAACTGCCGATCGGCAGCCGCATGGTGCAGATGGTCCTTGAGCGCATGAGCTCCCCGGTGGAGCGTACCTACGCCAAGCGCAGCGGCAACTACCAGGGGCAGCAGGGTATCACATTAAAGCCAGCCGATAAGAAGTAGATCGGCGGAGAACACCGAAGCGCTGGGAGAGTAGGTCTTAAGCTCCTCGCTGCGCAGCACCTGGACCTCCACGCCCATGCCCCTGGCCTGCGTGATCAGTTCATCCAGCACCGCCGGGAACTCGTCCTTTTCGCAGATATGGTAGAAGTGCATGACCCCACCCATCTTCAAACGCGTCAGCGCGTCAGCGAAGAAATCCTTGGCCGTATGAGGAAGGTTCATTATCACCCGGTCGGCGCAGGGCAGGTCGAACACCCATTGCCGGGCGTCCCCTTCCAACGGCACCACCCGGTCCACCTTGTTCAACTGGACGTTGTCCTTCATCAGCTCCACCGCTTCGGGGTTCAGGTCGATGGCGTAGACCAATGAGGGACGGGCCGTCTTGGCGATCATGATGGCGAAGGGTCCGACACCGGAGAACATGTCCACGACCAGTTCCCCCTCCCTGACCAGGGACGCCACCCTCCGGCGCTCGGTAGCTAGCCGAGGATTGAAGTACGCTTTCCTAGGGTCGATCTTGAAGCGCAGCCCGTACTCGACGTGCACCGTCTCGCTGCGGTCCTCGCCGGAGATCACCTCCAGGTCCCGTACGCGAAGTTCACCGGCCACCCCGTGGTCCATGAACACGGAACGCAGGCGAGGGAACGCCAACATCAGAGCGTCGCCGATGGTCTTGGCATGGGGGATCAGCTCATCGGGCAGGCGTATGATGGCTATATCCCCCAAAGTATCGAACGATGTGGGGAGCAACGCCCTCAGCTCCTCTGGCACTTGGCTCAGCACCTTGTAGTCCCGCTCGTCCCTTTCCCTTTCGCGGAACTCGCGTTCCTCCACCTCCCCGACGTCTGGCCTTGCGGTCACCGGCAGGTAAAGGTGGTCCTGGTCCTTCTCCACGTATAGGGATTGGTTCAGCAGCCCGTCCTCTAAAAGCTTTTTACGGACCGACTCCCCTTCCCCCTTCCGGACCCTGACGCTAAGGGAACGCACGGTGTTGCCATGGGAGAATTGATATTTGTTGGTTTAGGGCTAGGAGGAACGGACGATCTGAGCACCAGGGCCGTGAACGCACTGAAGGGATGCGACCAGGTCTTCGGGGAGTTCTATACCTCCAAGCTCATCGACTCCACCCCGGACGAACTGGAATCATTGATCGGCAAAAAGATCGTCCGCCTGTCCCGCCGGGAGGTGGAGGAAGAGGAGATAGTGATCGAGGCCAGCAAGAAAGGGAAGGTCGCTTTCATCACCGCCGGGGACACCATGGCCGCGACGACGCATGTGGACCTGAAGATACGTGCGATGGAGGACGGGATCAAGACCACCATCATCTACGGGATATCCATCTTCACCGCCTGCTCCTCCGCCTTGGGGCTGCAGCCGTACAAGTTCGGCCGGACCGTCACCATACCCTTCCAGGAGCCGGGGTATACCCCTCTCTCCCCCTACGAGAACATATTCGACAACTGGTCTCGCGGACTGCACACCCTGGTGCTACTGGACATACGCGAGGAGGAGGAGCGCTACATGACCGCCAACCAGGCCGTGGAATGGCTGCTGGCGGCCGAAAAGGCCGTGGGCAAGGGCATGATCACCGACAAACAGATCATCTGCGCCGCCGCCCGCGTCGGCTCCCAAACCGAGAAGGTGGCGGCCAATTATCCGCAGGTCATGCTGAACGAGGACATGGGACCGCCGCTGCACGCCGTGGTGGTGCCGGGCAAACTGCATTTCGTGGAGGCTTACGCACTGGTGAAGTTCGCTGGAGCGCCGGATGAGATCGCCGAGGATCAGAACCTGTAGGACAAGAGCAATGACGCCTTGACCCTCCGACCCAATGAGGGGTCGTGATGCGTGGTGAACAGCAGACGTTTGATCGGCAGCGCGCTACAGACCTGGTTGACGCATTCCTGTAAGCTGTCGCGGTCCGTCTCCCCTTGGGTCACCAACAATAGGGCGTTCTCAGGTACGAAGTCCTTGGAAGGGAACCAGGGTGATGACAGAGCCTCTTCCACCGCCAAACGCTCCCGGTCGAAACCGAGTCCGTAGCCGATGCCCGCCCGCATCTCCTGGCGCATGAAATTTTCTTTCAATAATGGGAGCGCATTGGCGGTGAGGCTGTGGCATATCTCCTCCGGCATGGACAGCATGATCTGGTCCATGACCCCGAAGGCCTTGCTCAATGGCAGGTTGGGCGCCAATTTTATCAGCGGGTCGTTGGCGTATACCGCCACCAGGTCCGCGGAGCCCCTCAGGCGCTCCAGTCCTTCCTTGGCCATTGCCCGGCGGCCTATCCCCTCCACCGAGAACGGCAGGCAGACGCTGACGAAGGTAAGGGTACTATGATGGGCCAGTCCGGCGATCAGAGGTGAAACGAAACTGCCTGTCTCACCTCCCAATCCAGAAAAGATGAACATGATGTCAGGGCGGCCGATAGCCTCTATCAGACGCGCCTTCCATGGAAGGTCCGAAGAGTGCAATGCGGCAGGAGAACTGGTGCGGGCCACGGCCACCTCTCTGCGTCGCAGGATCACATGTCCCGGTCCCATCGCCCCGGCGTCACCTTCTTGGCACACCGCTAATTTCGTACCGGGCATCTGCGAGGCCATGTGCCTCCCGGCCCCACCGACCCCAACCACCAGTACATCTGGTCTGGGAAGAGAGGATTGATTGGGGAGCTCTACAACCTCCGGGCGCACGTTCACATTAATGTCTTTCATAGATATGGCGTTTTCACCGCCCTTGGAGAAATTACTATACCCAATGGTCACCATGGACCGGTCGTTATGAACGATATCGGCAGGGTCTTCGGCAACAGCGTGATGGAGCTGCGATTTCGCACCTCGGAGGCGGAAGACCTCCAGGTGGGCGAGATGCTGGTTGTCGAGGAGGGGGACGTCAAGTTCCTGGTGCGCACCATGGACGTGCTCTTCGGGGCCGACGCTGCCGAAGAGAGCTGGATGGAGAAGGAGGCGGGCGTGGCCCTGCGTCATTCTTCCGAGGCCTACGATTATGACGGGGTCAGGTCCAACTTGTACAAGGTGGGGGTATGCACCCCGCTGGGCTGCCTGAAGGATGGCTGCTATCGTAAAGCCAAATCGATACCGCGTCACTTCTCCCGCGTGCGCCGTGCTGACCAGGTAGACTATGATTTTCTCAAGCCCATGATGGGCGACGTGGAGGTGGGCCATCTGCGCTCGGGGGACCGGGTCATGGACTTCCGTGTAGGCATCGAGAGCCGTTCCTTCCCGCACCACGTAGGGATATTCGCCACCACTGGAATGGGAAAAAGCAACCTGATGAAGTCATTGGCCCTTTCCTGCATGGCCTCCCGACGCTGCGGCTTTCTGATATTGGACCCGCACGGCGAGTACTACGATGGAGGCGAACGGGGTAAGAAGGGGCTCTCCCACTCCAAACTGGCCGCTGAATCCTTGGACGTCTACGCCTCACGGCGTTTGGAAGGCCCGCACAGCTCCATACACGTTTCCAGCGGTGAGATCGAGATCCCAGACCTGGCGAACCTGTACGAGTTCAGCGGTCCCCAGCTGGAGTGCCTGCAGGCGGCGCAGTACCGCTACGGCGAGAGATGGCTGGAGGACCTGCGTGACCGGGACGTGAGCACCATCGTCAAGGACCTGGGCGGGAAGTTCCACGAGGGCAGCGTCAATGTCATCAAGCGGAGATTGGATTCCATATTCCAATTCGACCTGGTGACCACGGACCGCAATCTCTCGATGACCAAGGCGGTGATCTCGGCGCTGCAGTCCGGAAAGACCGTCCTGGTGGACACTTCCAACATGTTCGAGGCAGAGGAGCTGCTGGTGTCCACGGTTCTGGCCAGGGCCGTCTTCGAGCATAACAAGGCCATCTACTCCGACAAGGAGAAGTTCGAAAGATCTCCGCCGGTGCTCATCGCCCTGGAGGAGGCTCAGCGAGTCCTTTCCCAATCGAAGGGAACGGTATTCTCGCAGCTGGCTCGCGAGGGACGAAAGTTCAAGGTCGGACTATGCGCCGTATCGCAGCAGCCCAAACTGATCAACGAGGAGATCATCAGCCAGTTCAATACCTTGTTCGTTCTCGGACTTGCGGACAAACGCGACCGGGACATACTGAGGAACTCGGCCAAGCAGGACATATCCATGCTGGACAATGAGATACAGATGCTCATGCCCGGGGAAGCCTTGGTCGCCTCGCCCTTCACCCCCTTCGCCATCCCCTGCCGGGTGCACCTCTACGAAGAATACCTGGAGGAGATGAACGCCAGGGTCGGAGATATGTCCATTAAGGTAAAGAAGGATGTAGATGACCGGTTCTTCTGAGGCATATTGATGGATGCGGAGACGACCTTCCTGCTGGAGATGGCCCTGGTCCTGGTCACGGCCGGGGCCACGGCCGTACTGTTCTCTCGCCTACGACTGCCAGTGGTCATCGGATACCTGGCCGCCGGGATCATCCTGGGACCGAACCTTTTCAGTAGCTCGCTCATCTCCGACATAGGTACCATAAGCAACCTGGCGAACATAGGCATCGTGCTGCTGATGTTCACCCTGGGCCTGGAGTTCAATCTGCGCCGCCTGCGCAAGGTGGGGTTGTTCGCCGCTCTGGCAGGCAGCATTGAGATCGCCCTGATGATCGCGCTGGGTTACGGACTGGGGCAGTTCCTGGGCTGGTCTACGGTGCAGTCGGTGTTCCTGGGGGCGGTCATGAGCATCAGCTCCACCGCCGTGATCATCAAGGTGCTCTCCGACGCCTCGATGATGCGCAAGGAGTTCGCCGATGCCATCATCGGCATTCTGATCATCGAGGACATCGCCGCGGTGGTCATACTTACCCTGGCTTCGCCTCTGGCCGCCGGTGATGCTGTCACCTTCAGCAGCATATTGCTGCAAGTGTCCTTCATCGGGATATTCATGGTGATAGCTCTGGTGCTCGGTCTGGCGATAGTGCCTAGGATCATGGACCGGGTCTATCGGAACCACTCCGCGGAAACATTGTTGGTGGTATCACTGGGTCTGTGCTTCGGCATGGCCATCGTGGCTCATTTGTTCGGCCTGTCCGTGGCCATCGGTGCCTTCCTCATGGGCGTGATCGTCTCTCAATCGAAGGCGCAGGAACGCCTGGAGGAGAGGATCGCCCCCATCAAGGAGATGTTCATGGCCATTTTCTTCATATCCATCGGAATGCTCATCGACCCTTGGCTGGTGATCGACAACATCCTGATCGCCATAGTCATAGCCGTGGTCTTCATCATCGGAAAGGCCTTCAGCGTGAGCGTGGGCACGTTCCTCAGCAACAAGGACACCAGGACCTCCCTGATGACCGGGCTTGGAATGGTGGCCATGGGAGAGTTCTCCTTCGTCATTGCGAAAACGGCGTTCGACCTGGGGGCGGTGGACCAACTGTTCTACTCTTCCGTCGTCGGCGCTGCGCTCATCACCATGTTGTTCCTCCCCGCCTCTTTCCGCCGGGCGCCGAGGACCATCGATAAATTAAGCAAGTTCATCCCCGGATCGGTCAAGGAGACCTTGCGCCGGGTGGACTGCCTGCGCAGAGATATGACCGCTTGGATGAGCGTTCACCTTGACCGCCGCCGGGAGGTGCGCCGCCAGATCTTCTGGATCTTCATCGACCTGGTCATCATATTCCTGCTGCAGTTGTTCGCGGTCACCTTCTACGATATCGTAGAGATACTGGGAGCGGACCCGGCCGGCATCGAGGCCATCACCTACCTGGCATTCATCTCCGTCCTCATCGCCCTGATGCTTCCCCCGCTGCTGAACATACTCAACCGCATACGGTTCATCGGTCTGATGCTGATACGCGGGGTCATGGAGAAGGGGCATTTCGAAAAGGGAGCGGAAGGTCGCCTTTTCAAGGTCTTCGTGGACCTGATCGTGGCCGGCATCGGCGTGTTCCTTTTCTTCATGTTCATCCCCATCGCCCCCCATGTGGAGATGTTTCCCCTGCTCCCGGTGTTCGGCATCATCATCGGGTTGATCATCTCATACTTGTTGTGGGACGCCAACAAGAGCGCCTACGACCGCATGTGCCAGATCCTAACGGACGGCTTTAAGGAGGAGTGAGCATTTTCAGTGAGCCCATCAAATGTTTATTTAAGGCCTGATGGCTAATCCCCGCTGAATGAGGATAGCGCACATCGCCGACACGCACGTGGGCTTTTCTGCTTACCGGCGCTCTGACCCCGGTTCAGGGATCAACCAGCGAGAGATAGACGTCTATCAGGCCTTCGCACGCCAGATCGACTCCATCGTAAAGGTGCGTCCTGATCTTGTACTGCATGCCGGCGACCTGTTCGATTCGGTAAGGCCGTCCAACAGGGCGTTGTCCGTGGTGCTGGAGCAGTTGCTGCGATTGTCGGAGGAGAACATCCCCATCATGCTCATCGCCGGCAACCATTCCACCCCCAGGCTGAGGGAGACCGGTAGCGTGTTCCGCCTGTTCGAGCACATCGAAGGGGTGCACCCGGCGTATACACCTGGGGCTCACAAACTGGAGATGGGGGACCTGCTGGTCACCGCCTTCCCGCATCAGGACCGGGACGGGCTCATCTCCGAACTGCAGAACTGGAAGCGGGGGAAGCACCGCTTCGAGGTAGGGATGCTCCATACCGGCATACAAGGGCTTTCCCGCTACAGCATGGGCGAGGCGAACGAGCTGAACCTACCTTCATCACTGCTCAACCTGGACATGGACTACATCGCCCTTGGCCATTTCCACGAAAGGAACGAGATAACCGCCAACGCCTGTTACAGCGGTTCCTTGGAGCGCATGTCGTTCTCCGAGGCGGGGCAGGAAAAGGGATATTTCCTAGTGGACCTGGAGCGGAGGAAGAGGGAGTTCGTACCTCTGAAGACCAGACCCATGTTCTCGCTGGGACCGTTCAGCGCCAAGGGACGCAGCGCGGCGGAGCTTCAGCGTGAGCTCGTCTCGGCCCTGGAATCGGTGGATCTCAAAGGTGCCCTGGTCCGTCTGATCGTGAAGGACATCCCCCCGGCGATCAACCGGTCCCTGGACCAGAACGCCTTGCGTTCGTTGGCCGAGGACGCCGTACATTTGGAACTGAAGTTCGACATCGTGCAGGAAGGTTCCTCCGTTCAATGGCGCTCCACCTCGCTGGGAGATATGGACCGAGAGTTCGACACCTTCCTGTCCCAGTACGCGGTGGAGGGAGTGGACAAGGAGCGCCTGCGACAGAAGGGATTGGAGTACATCCATGGGGGGATGAAGGAATGAGGCTGCGCTATATGGAACTGCGAAATTACCGCAAGTTCCGCGAGGCCAAGATCGAGTTCCCTGACGGCGTGGTGGCGATCGTTGGACAGAACGGCACCGGTAAGACGACCCTGCTGGAGGCGGTCTCTTGGGCCTTGTACGGAAATGAAAGCTCCGTGGTACGGAACGGCAAGGAAGGGGTGATCACCACCGGCGCTTCACTGGGCGATACGTGCTCCGTTTCCCTGGAGTTCGAACTGGGAGGGGACGGATATCATTTGGTGCGCAGCATGCGTGGCAAAGAAATGCGGGTGGACGCCTCATTGGAGGTCAACGGGGAGCTCGTGGCCAAGGGCGACCGAGCGGTGACCGAGGCTGTGACCACCAGATTGGGCATGGACCATCGGGCCTTCTTCGTCTCCGTCTTCGCCAAGCAAAAGGACCTCAACGCCCTGGCGAACATAAAGCCAGCGGAACGTAAGAAACTGGTGCTGCGCATGTTGGGCGTGGATTTCCTCAACGACGTGGTGACCTCGGTGGACCGGGACGCGCGTTCGACGAAGAACCAGGCCGAGCAACTGCAGCTATTGCTGAAGGACCAGCAGGGCCGGGACAAGGAGAAGTTGCTCAGGGAGGACATCTCCGTCCACCAGGTCGAGCTGGAGAAGATAAAGGTCAAAGAAGTGGCGATGACCGGGGAGAGGTTGCAGGCCGCGGCGCTGGTCAGTGAGAGCCGCGCCCTCTGGGAAAATGAGGAAGGACGCTATCGTCTGGATGTGGCCTTGGAGAGGCGCCTCACCGGCCTGCGGGTCGGCCTGGGATCCCGACGGGAACATCTGGCACGGTTGCAACGGGAGATCGGTGAACTGAGGAGACTTAGCTCATCACTACCCGGATTGGAGCTGCAGGAGGAGGAATATCAAAAGGTCAGGGCGGAGACGGAGCGCATGAACCTTTTACGGGAGGACTACCTTCGAAAACAAAGATTGGAGGAGGACATCGGCAACGCCCGTAAGGCCAGGGACGACCTGGAAACGGAAAAGGAGCAGACCGCTCAAGGTCTTTCCCGACTGCCTGACGTCGAGGGGCGCCTTTCTACTGTGGAGACCTCCCTGGAAGAGACCAGAGATACCGCTACCACCATCGCCTCCCAGAAGCGCTTGGCCGAATCAGAGCGCGACCGCCTGCAGCGATCGTTGTCAGAGTCCGCGCAAAAGACCGCCGAGATAGAGGTTTTGGGTGAGGAGAGCAACTGCCCCACCTGCCTGCGCAGGATGGGGAGGCAGTACGCCGACCTGCTGCGCCGGTACGCGGAGGAGCAAGGGTCCATATCCGACAACCTGGTGGAGCTGGGACGGACCATAGAGGAACTTGAAGGGCAACGTAGAAAGAACGAACAGCGCAAGAAGGTGCTGGAAGATCGGCGCAAGGAACTCCTGGAGCAATCGAGAAATGTCGCCTCCCTGCGGGAAAGGGAGCGCAAGATACTGCAATCACTGGATATAATTGCGGAAAGGAACGATGTGCTGAAAAAGGAGCTGACCGCCATGGGCGCGGTGGAATACGATCAGACCGCCCACGATCATGCCCGACGGAAAATGATCGATCTGGAACCGGCCCACCTGGCAGTCGGCAAGGCCCAGACCAGATTGGAACGGCTCCCGCTGGCCGAGACCGAGCAAGGGGGGATGAGTTCTATCCTGACCGAGGAGGAGGGGCAACTGAGCGGCGTCTCCCAAGAAAGGAGCGATCTGAACTTCGATGCCCTTGTCCTTCAACAACGGAAGGCAAGATACGAGGAGGTCAGGGACAAGGAGGAGAAGCTGGCCCAGGAGATGGTCCGCGTCGATGGTGAGAAGCGCCGTTTGATCTCGGAGATGGAAGGGCTGAACAAAAGATCGGAGGAGCTTGATGAGATCAAGACCAGACATCGGGTCCTGATGACCGACCTGGAGATGCTGAACCGCCTTGGCCAGGTGATGAGGGACTTTAAGGAGAACGTCATCTCCCGGGTGATCCCGACCCTTTCGAACGTCTCCTCGGACCTCTTGTCGCAATTGACCGACGGCAAGTACGGCGGCATACGTTTGGACGAGGAGTACCAGATGTACCTGTATGATCAGGGGGAGGAGCACCCGCTGGAACGGTTCTCCGGAGGCGAATCTGACCTGGCCAATCTCTGCCTGAGGCTGGCGATCTCCCGCATGATCATGGAGCGTTCCGGCAGCCAGATGAACTTCATGGTGCTGGATGAGATATTCGGCTCCCAGGACCAGTCGCGCAAGCGCAACATACTGGAGACTTTGGGGCAGCTGCAGAAACAGTTCCGGCAGATACTGCTGATCACTCATATCGAAGATGTGAAGGATAATGTCAGCGCGGTGCTGAAGGTAACAGAAAAAGAGGATGGCTCCAGTGCCGTGGCACTGGAGGATTAGTTCACTTCTGGTCCACTACTTGGATGAGGTGATAGCCGAACTGGGTCTTTACCGGTCCGACGACCTCTCCCTTGGCGTGGTTGAAGGCGGCGTCCTCGAACTCCTTCACCATCATGCCTTTCTTGAACCAGCCCAGGTCCCCGCCCTTGCGTCCGGAGGGACACGTGGAATACTGCTTGGCCAGATCGGCGAAGCTGGTGCCGTTCTTGATCATCTGCAATAGCTCGGCGGCCTTGGCCTCCTTCTCGACCAGAATATGCGCTGCCCTGACTTCTTTGACCATGCCGACGCATGTTCGGAAATGATATTAACATTATTGTTCGACGATCAGCGGTATACCTCGTCCAGGTCCACGTTCTCCAGCACCGCTTTCTCCACCAGTCTGACCTTCTCCGAATCCTCCGGTTCTATCCTGGCGATGAGGTGCTCCACCATGTCAGAGGCGGCCAAGGTATCGTATCGCGTGACCAGTATGGGCACCCCCCTCTCGTAGGCTTTGGAGACCACCTGGTTGGCCGGGTAGAGCCCTCCGGTCAATATCAGGCAGGCGGTGTCCGTGGACAGCGCGGCCAACTGTATGTCCGAACGGTCACCTCCAGTGATTATCGCCTTATGCCGGTGGCGACGCATGTACTTGAGGGCCATCTCCATGGTCATGGCACCGATGAACACGTCCTCGACCACGCGGTCCAGGTTCTCCGATCCTACCACCACGTCGGCGGAGAGCGCCTCCACCACCTCCTTGACCGTGAAGTAGGTCATCTCCGGTATGTGGGGAATGCATCCGAGCACTTTGACACCTTTGCTCTCCAGGAAATTGGCCACGGAGAGGTCGTCGGTCTTGTTGAGTATTACGCCCTTCAGATTGACCTTGTAATTTTCCATCAACTTCCGCAACATGGCGATCTTGTCCAAGGCGGCCGGGTCGGGGGTGGATATCAAAACCATATCGGCGCCGATGGCCTCGGCGATGGCCAGGCCCGAGACGTCGTTGAAATAACCGGTGGTGACCTCCCGTGTCCCTTCGATTATTATCAGGTCACAGTCGCAGGAGGCCTTGTTGTAGGCTGTTAGGACCTCGTCCATGCGCACCGTACGGAAGACATCGTAGGTGAAGGGGCAAAGTATCTCCTCGGGAAGCTCCAATTTCAACACCTCTCGCATCAGGTAGGCGTCCTGGTCGATGACCCTGTCCCCCTGCCTCATCAATCTTTCCTTAAAGGGCTTGAAAAAGCCCACCTTGCCGGGATGGTTCTTGGCCAGGCCCAGCGTCACCATGGACTTGCCTGACTTCTCCACCACTGAACCTAGGTATAGAGATCTCATTGCCGCTCCCCCTTTATGGTTACCAAAGCATCCACCGCCGTCACTCCTGTTCCCTCGTCCCCAACCATTACCGGGTTCATCTCCAGCTCCTCTATGCTGGGGAACTCCATGGAGAGCTGGGACACTTTCAATATCACGTCCACCAGCGCCGGTACGTCCCCCGATATATTACCGCGGGCCCCGGTCAGCATAGGGTATGCTTTGATGGAGCGAACCATGCGTCCGACCTCATTGCGGTCCAGGGGTGCTATGCCCTGCGTAACGTCCCGCATGATCTCCACGAAGATGCCACCTAACCCAAAGGTGATGACTGGCCCGAACTGCTCATCCCTCACCATGCCTACTATGACCTCGCGTCCCTTTATCATCTTCTGAACGGAGACGCCGGTCACCCTGGCTCGGGGCATCTTCTCTCGGACCTTGCTGAGCATGATCTCGTATGAACGGGTCATCTCCTCGGGCGAATCGATGTTCAGCACCACCCCGCCCACATCGGTCTTGTGCGCGATGTCCGGCGATTCCACCTTCATGACCACTGGATAGCCGATGCTATTGGCCAATTCGATCGCCGACGGAAGGTCGTGGGCGATACCTTCCTTGGGAGTGGCGATACCATACGCACGCAGTATGCGCTTCCCCTCGGCCTCGCTCAATTGGAGGCGCCCCTCCGACCTCACCGAGAATATCACATCCTCCACCGCCTCTCTGTCCGCATCCAAGCGCTTGATGGGCAGGGGCTCGGACCTCTCCATGCTCCGTCCATGCTCCATCATGGCGCTGAGCGCCCGTATGCCCCGGTCAGGCGAAGGATAGTTGGGTATTCCGGCAGCCTTCAGCATATCGATGGATGTCATCATTCCCTTGCCGCCAACGAAGGATGTGACTATCGGTTTCGGGGAGGAACCGGCAAAAGCGGTGAGCGTTCTGGCCACGGATGTTATGTCCACCAGGTCCGTCGGGGCCAGCAGTGCCAGGACACAGGCTACGTTGGGGTCGTCCATGACCGTGCGCACCGCGTGATCGTATCTTTCGGCGTCGGCGTCCCCCACCACATCGATGGGGTTGTACAGGCTGGCCGCGGGAGGAAGCTTGAGCTTCAGTTTTTCGACCGTGGACGCCTCGAACGTGGCCATTGTTAGACCGAAATCGGAACAGGCATCTGCGGCCATCACCCCCAGGCCACCCGCGTTGGTCACTATGGCCACGCCTTCGCCCTGCGGCAATGGCATGGTGGAGAAGGCTTGCAGAAGATCGAACAGCTCCTCGATGTCCTTGACCCGTACGACCCCGGCCTGTCTCATGGCCGCATCGTACACCTTGTCGCTGCCTGACATTGCGCCGGTATGCGAAGATGCGGCCTTCGCCCCGCTGCTGGTGCGTCCCGCCTTCAACGCGATGACCGGTTTCACCCTGGTGGTCAGTTCGGCCTGTCTAAGGAACTCCCGACCGCGATCAGCCCCTTCGATATACATTCCGATGACCTTGGTCTCAGGGTCGTCGCGAAGATACTCAAGCAGGTGCCCCTCGTCCACGTCCAACTTGTTTCCGACGCTGACGAACTTCGAGAACCCTATATTGATATTGGCCGCCCAGTCCAATACGACCACGCATATGGCACCGGATTGGGAAGAGATGGCGATGTTCCCCTGCCTCGGCGTCTCGTTGGCGAAGGTGGCGTTCATGTGGTGATGGGTGTTCACCAATCCCAGGCAGTTAGGGCCCAGTACCCGCATGCCATACTTCTTGGAGATCTCGCCCAGGCGCTTCTCCAGCTGAGCCCCCTCCAACCCCACTTCCTTGAAGCCGGCACTGATGACGATGACGGCCTTGACCCCTTTCTCACCGCACTCCTCCATGACCTGCAGGACGAACTTGGCCGGGACGACTATCACTGCCATCTCGATGTTTACAGGAACCTCCTTGACGGAAGGATAGCACCTCAGCCCGAGAACCTTCTGATAGCGGGGGTTGACCGGATGCAGTTCCCCTTTGAAACCAGACTCGATGATGTTGCGCAGGATGATATGGCCCACCTTATTGTCATCCTGGGAAGCACCGATCACCGCCACGCTCGTCGGTTCGAAGAGTTCGCGCATCTGGAATCATAATGGCTGGGCGGCGGTCATATCCTTTACGGTCGGCGCAAGATTAATAAGGTGGAGCGACCTGAAGCGTCACGCCATCAGTAAAAATGAGGGTGACCGGTGATCCCTACAATAGTCTGGTGGTGCACAGTGCGCCGATAGGTCCCTGCAGGAACTACGATGTGACATCGCGTCATGACTGGAGGACAACCCCGGGGCACGACAACGAACCACCCGCCCGGGTCAGTGTGGGGAGCGCGGTCCGCCGCGGCCATGAACCAATCTGTTAGGGCGGGGGGCACACCACCTGAACATTTTTTTATCGATCCTCACCATTTCATGTGAAGGTCATGCTGTCCATCAAGACCTTGAACATCCAGACCCCATAAATGGATACGGCGAAAAAGCAGACCGTGTACAGGATCATCCGGGTCAGCGAAACATTTTCCGTTTCATTGTAAACCCTGGTGAGCGCCAGGATCATTGTCCATAATATGAGCAGAAAAAGGACGAACGGGATCATCATGAACATTATGAGTGTGTCCGCGCCATTGGTTAGATAGGACCCCCCGATGCCGAAGAATTGAAAGGCGCAGATTCGAAAGATGAAAAGTCCCATGTAGATCAACAGTAAGATAAGGAACACCTTGAAAACGGAACGGTGATCGGTCCCGAATTTCACTTCGCCCATGGTCATCAATTATTTTTTAGAGGATATAAGGGAATGCCAGCCCCTTCATTCATTTCAGATAGACACTCCCCAAGTTCCTGTCCTGTACCCAATCGTCCTCGGTGTTGGCCGTCTTCTTGACCGTGATCATCTCCTCTATCCGGCTGTCGGTCAGGTCGGCCAGGGCCAGCGCCTGCGCCTCTGGGAACTGCGGCGTTTTCGGCGACCCATAATCGGTAGTACCGTGACTGGACAGCACCAGGTGCTGCACTTTCAAGGCCAGTTCCGGCGGGAAGCCCTCTATCATCCGGCAGGCGTCCCCTACCATTCCCGAACCTACTACAAGGTGACCGATCAACCGTCCCTCGTCCGTAGCCCCGATGATGCTGGTCACCACGTACTCGCGCATCTTTCCCAGGTCATGCAATATCGCCCCGGTAACCAGCAGGTCCCGGTCCAGGTCCGGGTGCTGACCTGCATAGAACTCGCAGAGGTTCGCCACCCTGAGAGTATGTTCCAACAGCCCCCCTATCCAATTGGCATGATGGGTGATGGCTGCGGGGCAGGAGCAGAACCGTCTGACAAAATCCTCGTCGGTGAAGAAATTGGCCAGCAGCTCCTTGAGCCAGGGGTTCTCCACTTTTCGTATCAGCGAGAAAAGCTGGGAACGCATGACCTCCACGTCTTGGGTGGTCACGGCCACGAAATCCGAGAGTTCGTACTCCCCTTCCTTGAGCGCGTTCACTGTATCGCCGGAGGAGGGGTTCACATGGATCTCCAGCGAGTCCTTGAACTCACTGACCCTCCCCTTGACGTGGATGACCGATCCCTTGGAAATGGTCTCCCAGACCCCCTTGACCTTCTGCTCGTCCTTATCCCCCCAATACTTCAAAGCCAGGTCTCCACCGGAATCGGAGACCCACATCTGGAATGTAAAACCGTTCTTGTATGCCGCCACCGGTTTCTTGAATCGGACCGCAAAAAGATCGTCCACGGTCCCTCCGGCCTTCAGCTCACTAATGGTAATTGTCTTGCGCATCTCTTTCCCCTCCCTGCTTAGCGTTGCGTCCATAAAAAGAATTGGCCTTGGATCATCGAAACTGGGGATCGGCCACGATCTTCCTGAGCCATCTCTCCGCCTCCTGATGATATGGATGGACCCTCTCCCTCTCCCGAAACTCCCGATCGTGATAGGAACCGAAACGCAGACCATCCTCCAGATGTAGCAGTTCGTGGTAGAGCACGTAGCTGGGAACATAGGAGGGGGTTTCCTGACGGTCAAGAACGCGACTTACCGCCACCACCCGCATGATAACGCTGCAGTAGCCCACCCTTTGACGGTTATCACCCTTGGTCCAGGTAAGATAGGCTTCAGGTACCTTCGATATCAGGCCCATGTCCAGAAGGTCGTTCTGCAGCGCCTGCAGGTCGTGCACATGTCCCTGATGTTGGTAAGACAGGTTCCTACTCCTTTTCAGATAGAGGGGTTGATTTCTCTGTATGAACTCCGGGCTCAGGAAATGCCGCCTCAGCCGTTCGGAATAGATGTCCTTGGCTCCGCCACGGCCCATTCGACCGAAAATACCCTTGGCCAGATCGTTAATGAGCTCCGGTCCCGAATCCATCATGTAATCGGTGATGTGCAGTTCAGCGCTACCGGAGCACCGTTTCCAGGTAGCCTTGAACTCCTTGAATCGTTCCCAATTGGCCATGACCCGGGAGAAGCCGTGCTCCGCTCCAACGTCTGAGAAGCATTGCTGCAGCTGGCGGTCCTGATCATTCATGCCGGTGGCACCCCAGTAGGATATGTCCGTCACCTTCTTCACCTACCATCTGAGTCGTTCGGCCGCCATTTAACCAGTGGGAATAGACGCAGGCTACGCAGGCGCGGTCGTCCGTCGTCTCGTTCATCATATCCGTGATGCTATGGCGAATTGTAACGGTGGTCACCACACCTTCGTAACGCACGTTCCGGCATCGCTCCTTGAAAATATGTATTGTGCCTTCGATCCATTCTCAAATTTAGATAATTATCAATAGATTTATTTAGGCTAGAACCCAATTAATGCCACCGAATGGAATCACATTCCTTCTCACGTGACCACCGGGACAAGCATATAATCACCAGAGGCAACGTCGATGGCATCGTTTCCACGGCCATCTTTCTCAATGTTCATCCGGACGCGAAGGTCACCTTCGTCACATCCCCCTCTGCTGGTGCCAGAGCATTATCCTTGGACGGCAGGTCGGAGGATATCTATCTCGTAGACCTGGCTCCGGTCCCGGACCTGGTGGAGGCCGCTCGTTCCATTCGCTCGGACCAGACCTTGACCATGGTGGACCATCATCCATCCTCGCTGTCGATAGAATGCCGCACTCTGGTGAAGGAGGGGGTCAGTGCGGCCAACGTCCTGTTCCATCACCTGCATCCTGACGAGCGCCTGCGGAAGTTGGTGGCGGTGGCCGACCTGGTGGAGTATATGTCCACACCGCTGCTGGACAGACAGATGCACCGATACGGAAGGGATCGAGTGACCCATGAGTCCATGGTCCTGGACTTCTCCTGGCGACTGGTCATCGATGACGATCGTTTCCGTTACTATGCGGCCAAGCGTCTCTCGCGGGGCCTGTGGCCATCCCAGGTCGATAGTGTCAAACGTCGCTACATCCAGGTGGTCAACGAAAAACGCTGGCCTCGGGCGTTGGCCAAGGTGGACCGCGCTCTCAAACTTCGGGGGCCGTTGGGCATCATGGACGAGATGAACCGCAACCGCACCTTGTACGGCTTCGGAACCAGAGCATTGGTCGAAGTGGCTCAGCGTCGCGGTTGTGAATATGCGGTCATGATCAATCCCCGGGGCATTTATTCTTCAGTGTCGGTTCGGGGGATAGGGTCGAGCAGCATCGACCTGGGACGGTTCGTCGAGCAGTTCACCATCGAGAACGGCGTGGATGGCGGTGGACATCCCAAGAGCGCCGGCGCGCGCATTCCCACCCTTAGCAACCCGCTTTTCCTGGACCATCTGCTGGAAAGGGTGATGTGAACGGTTCATCTGCTTGACCCTGTTCGAACGCATGTCGTTGATCGGAGCCATCGAGTTCGTCAGAGGCTCATCTTGGTCCTGAAATGATAAAGCAGCATGACCACGCATATCTGTATGGCGATGACCGATAGGACCATAGCTAGGATGGGCAGCATTATTTCATTGCTCTCCTTGGCCGGGACCGTGGCAATTATGGAGTTGCCCGGGCCGCTCTCTCCGTCCTCGTTAACAGCGGTCACGTAATAGATCCGAGTGGTCCCGTCCTCTAGGTTCCCGTCGTGATAGGCGGTTATGGGCGCGGTGACGTTGGCGATGGGGGTCATGTCGTTCACACCCGTTCCTTGGTAAACGATGTAGTTGGTAGCGTTACCAGAAGGCTGCCACCACAGGTCCACGTAATCCCTTCCTATCTCGACCTGCAGGTCTCCGGGAGAGGTAGGCGTCGCCGATAGATAGGGAGCGGCCAGTGAAAGGGCCAGGATCATTACCAAACTGAACGAGAACATGGATCGTATGGACATACGGAAGTCACCGCTCGAAAATACTGCCTTGACGATATAAAATATTGGCCTCAGACGAGCTTCTTACGCATGACCATGTTATTGCCATTGGGGTACATCAGATCGTATCCGTGATAGAAATAGAACTCCTTGGCCTTCTCGTTGGTGGCCTGGACGCAAAGTTCCACCCCGACCTTGCCCCCTTCCTTCCCAGCGGCCTCGATCAGTCCAAGCATGTGCCGTCCGACCCCTTGACGCTGCCGATCTTTGCCCACTTGAAAGGAGGATATGAAGAGGTACTCGTCCATCTCCTCAACGCAGTAGTAGCCAACGATCTCCCCTTCATCCTCCAGGACCATGGTGGTCACCTGCTGATCCAGAAGAAGTTCCAGAAGCTTCTCGTCCTTCCATTCCTCTCCCCAGGAGGCCAATATGATGGCGGCCATGTTCTCTCGGCTCATGGAGACGAGAACGGGTAGGTCGGACCTTTGGAGTTGGCGGCAGCGCATCGGAGGAGGAAAGCCTCACGCCTAGAAAAATGTAGGCCGAGACATGATGGTCCCCCTTGGTCTTTGAGAAACCTCATCAAGTGGGAACGTGGAAGCGGATGATCTCTTCATCTGGACGCTCCAAGCGATCTTTCTTTAATTTGTCCGTGTTCGCGACTTCGATACAATTGTTTAAATATCTGCTGTTATTTTGAAACCCCTAGGAGTCAGGTATAGATGGTCACTGTAACCGATGAAGCTAGCAAGTACATCGTGGATCTGATCGCCAAGAACGATAAGCCAGGATATGGCATAAGGATATATCTGGCTGGAATGGGTTGCTCCGGCGCTCAGTTCGGCATGTCCTTTCAGAAGGATGCAAAGGAAGGCGATATAATAGAGAAGCTGGACGGTTTCTCCGTATTCTACGACGATGAGACCAAGGAAGCTCTGGACGCCTGCACCGTTGATTTCGTTGAGACCCCCTACGGCTCGGGCCTGGTGGTCAATAACCCCAACGCTAGCGGAAGCTGCGGGTCCTGCGGTGGCGGTTGCCACTAAGACCCTTCCCCAATCCCTTTTCTTTTATTATCGCTAAACCATTCACCCATCGTGTATTTTGAGCACCCCCTGATCAAGAAGCAGAGCGTGCAGCTCCGGGAATACCAGGAGGAGCTGGCTAGCCGCGCTTCGGGATCGTCAACTTTATTGGTCCTGCCCACCGGCCTGGGCAAGACCGTTGTGGCCGCCATGGTCATCGCCGAGGTGCTTCACAGGAAAGGAGGAAAGGTGCTCTTCCTGGCCCCGACCCGCCCATTGGTGGAACAGCACCGGCGGACGCTGGAGGCTATGATCGAGGGGAAGCGCATCGGGATGATGACCGGTGAGGTGGACCCGATGGAACGGGAGCTCATCTTCCTGGAGAACGACATCATAGCCTCCACCCCCCAGGTGGTGGCCAACGATCTCAAGCATGGTCGTATGGACCTCAAGGACGTCCGGTTGATAATCTTTGACGAGGCGCATCGGGCCGTGGGCAACTATGCCTATGTGGCAGTGGCCAAGGAGTACATGGAGCACGACGGGCTGGTGCTGGGCATGACCGCCTCCCCTGGCAGCGACAAGGAGAAGATCAAGGAGGTCTGCCAGAACCTGAACATAAAGGAGATAGAGGTCCGTACGGAAAGGGACAAGGACGTGGCCAAGTACGTGCAGTCCATACGCATGGATTGGGTGGAGGTGGAGCTGCCCCCGGAGATGCGCAGGATCGCCGCCATCATCCAATCGTTGTATGAGGCCTACCTCAAGGAGCTGGTGGCCTTGAACGTCGTCGATAAGGACCGGGTGCTCAACAAGCGTTACCTTCTGGAGATGGCCTCATTATGGCAGGCGCGGCTGCGCGGCGGGGAAAAGACCCGCTCCTTGTACAAGGCCATCAGCGTACAGGCCAAGGCCGTGAAGGTGGAGCACGCCATGGACCTGGTGGAGACGCAGGGCATGTCATCTTTGAGAGCGTACCTGAAAAGAATACAGGACGAGGCGTCCTCGGAAGTAGGGTCCAAGGCCTCACGGGAGATCGTGGCCTCGGCACAGTTCCAGGACATCATCGAGATGACAGAGGCGGTGAGGGCGGAGCACCCCAAGCTCTCCAGGGTCATGGGGGTCATCGCCAGGCAGTTGTCCGATAGCCCCTCCTCCAAGATATTGGTGTTCACCCATTACCGTGACACCTGCGAACTGATGACCAATAAACTGTCCCGGGTGGAGGGGGCCAAGGTGGCAAAGCTGGTCGGGCAGTCCGATCGGAAGGGAGAGAAGGGACAGCGCCAGAAGGAACAGGTAGGCGTGCTGGAGCGTTTCCGGCAGGGGGAGTTCAATGTGCTGGTGGCCACCTCCGTTGGGGAGGAAGGGCTGGACATCGCCAGTACCGATCTGGTGGTCTTCTACGAGCCGGTCCCCTCGGAGATACGCAGCATCCAAAGACGGGGGCGCACCGGTCGTTCCCGGGCGGGAAAGGTGATCATCTTCATCACCAAGGGCACCAGGGACGAGGCGTACTATTATTCAAGCATGAACAAGGAGAAGGCCATGCGCCGTCGGCTGGAGACCATGAAATCCGAGCTGTCCCAGGAGCGGCCCAAAGAGGAGAGGCAGCGTACCTTGGGAGACTTCTGAACGGTCAGAATTTAATAATCGCGAGTCGTTGGGATTCCTATGCTCTTCCGGGAACTGGCCGACACCTACGAAAGATTGGAGGCCACCTCGTCCAGATTGGAGATGACCGATATCCTGGCCGAATCGTTCCGCCACTTCGATCCGGCGGAGATCGGGATGGCCACCTACCTCACGCAGGGTCAGCTCTACCCAGACTTCCACCCTTTGAAGCTAGGCATGGCGGACAAGATGCTGCTGAAGGCCATAACTTTCGCCACGGGGGCCAGGGAATCAGAGGTACAGGACCTGATGTTACGGGAGGGCGACCCTGGCCTGGTGGCCCAGGAGATCATCACCAGGAAGAGGCAGACCACCCTCTTCTCCGAACCATTGACCTTGCGTAGGACCTATGAGACGCTGGAGTCCATAGCCAAAGCGGAGGGAGGCGGTTCCCAGGACCTCAAGATCAAGCTCATGTCCAAGCTGCTGAGCGATGCCTCTCCCTCCGAGGCCAAGTTCCTTTCGCGGGTCATCACCGGCCGCATGCGCCTGGGCGTTTCCTCCATGACCGTCCTGGACGCACTGGCCGTCGCTTTCGCCACCAAGGAGGACCGGGATGCGGTGGAACGTGCTTTCAACGTCTCATCCGACCTGGGGCTGGTGGCGGAGGAGATGGCCTTACACGGCCTGGAAGGGATCACACGGATCAAAGTGGAGGTGAATCGGCCGTTGAGGGCCATGCTTGCCGAGCGCATGTCCTCGCCCGAGGACATCCTGGAGAAGCTGGGCGGTACCTGCGCCTTTGAGTACAAGTACGACGGGGTCCGGGTCCAAGCGCACATCTCCAAAGGAGACGTGCGGCTGTATTCCCGTAAGCTGGACGATCTGACATCGCAGTTCCCGGACGTGGTGGCCGGGCTGAAACGGGCCTTCGCCGCCGAGAGCGCCATCGTGGAGGGGGAATGCGTCCCCGTGGACGTGAACACCGGAGAGTTCCTGCCCTTCCAGGAGGTGTCCCATCGCCGTGGCCGGAAGTACGGAGTGGAGGAGGCGGTCGAGGACTACCCGGTGAGGTTGTGCCTGTTCGATTGCATCCTGAAGGATGGCGAGGACCTGTTATCGAGGCCCTTCCCGGAGAGGCGTAAGGTCCTGGAATCGTGCGTTACCGAGGACGACTCCGTGGTCCTGTCGGAAATGCGGGTGCTCTCCTCGGCCGAGGAGGCACAGAAGTTCTTCCTGGAAGCCATCAAGGACGGGTGCGAAGGATTGATGGCCAAATCGGTGGCCGATAATTCAGTGTACCGCGCTGGGAACCGCGGTTTCCTGTGGATCAAGTACAAGAAGGAGTACCGTTCCGAGATGAACGACACGGCGGACCTCGCCGTGGTCGGTGCTTTCGCCGGCAGGGGAAAACGCAAGGGCGTCTACGGCGCCTTGCTGATGGCCACGTACGACGTTCAGGCCGATCGCTTTCAGACGGTTTGCAAGCTCGGCAGTGGTTTCGACGATGCCAACCTTGCCTCCTTGCTTGAGATGCTGGCCGAGGACCGGATGGCCGAGAGGCATCATCTGGTCGATTCGAAGATGACCGCCGATTTCTGGTTCCAGCCCCGGCTGGTCCTGGAGGTCAGGGGGGCGGAGATCACCCTGTCGCCGATACACACCTGCGCCTTCGGGGCGATACGCAAGGACGCGGGGCTGGCCATCCGGTTCCCCCGTTTCACGGGGCGCTTCCGTGATGACAAGGAAGGCCGGGAGGCCACCACCAGCCAGGAGATGTTGGTCATGTACCAGGCGCAGCTCAAGCAAGTGGAGTGATGTCAAAAGGTTTATAGCCCCATCCCATATTGGTGAATTCTATGGAGATCGAGCTCGCAGAGAAGGAAAAGGACTCCATCAAGGTCCGCCTCATCGGTGCGGACATGACCTTGATCACCCCTCTGGTACAGGAATTGTTGGAGGACAAGGATGTCGCCGAGGTGAAGTACACCATCGGCCACAGCACGTTGGAGGAACCCACCCTGTTCATAAGGGTAAAGACCGGTAAGCCCCAATCCGCGCTTAAGAAATCAGCGAAGGCCCTGTCCAACGAGTTCAAGGAAGCCCGGGAAGCGCTGCAAAAGGAATTGAAGTAATTTTTATGGTCCAACCTAGCGGGGACCGGGAACGGGACATTGGGCTGGAGGTCTTTTTTACTGACACTGCCGGTAGCGGCGGAAAGCTGAAGACCGTGGCCGAAGATTTCGTTGTGGACGAGGTGTCGAAGTACCCTCCGGCCAAGCCTGACGGGCGCCATTGCGTGGCCAAGGTCACCGCCACCAATTGGGAGACCAACCGATTGGTCAGGCATCTGTCGAAAGCATTGGGCGTCTCCCGCAACCTCATCGGCTTCGCCGGTACCAAGGACAAGCGGGCGGTCACCTCTCAACTGATGTCCTTCGAGGCGCCGGTGGAGCAGGTCATGGCCCTTCATCTCTCCCAGGTGATCATCGAAGACGCCTACATGGCCAAAAGGGGAATGAGCATCGGTGACCTGGTGGGCAACCGATTCTCCATCCGAGTACGTGATTGTCAGATCAGCGGCGAGGAACTGCGTACCTCACTGGAGGGCACTGAAACGACCTTGCGGGAATTGGGCGGGTTCCCCAACTTCTTCGGTGTGCAGCGCTTCGGCACGATCCGACCGGTGACGCATCTGGTCGGCAAAGCCATTGTCAATGGGGACCTTGAGCAGGCTGTGCTGCTGTATATCGGCAACCCGAGCGATGAGGAGGATGAGCAGTCCCGAACGGCCAGGGAGGCACTGCACCGGGACAGGGACTATGCGGCCGCACTGCGCGATTTCCCTAGGAAGCTCACGTTCGAACGGATGATCATCGGCTTCCTGGACAGGAACCCTGAGGACTTCGCCGGAGCCATCTGCGTCCTGCCGTCGAATCTGCAGATGATGTTCGTTCACGCCTACCAATCATACTTGTTCAACATCATAATGTCCCAGCGGCTCAAGCTTGGGATCCCGCTCAACTCACCGATCGTCGGCGACGTGGTCCTGCCGGCGGATAAGGACGGCAATCCCGACCACGACAAGCAGGTGCCCGTCACCGCTATCAACCTGGACCTGGTGGAGCGGCAGGTGCGGGATAGACGAGCTTTCGTCTCCGGTACGCTCTTCGGCTCCGAATCGGTGCTGGCCGATGGAGAGATGGGTAGAATAGAACGGCAGGTCATCGAAAAGGAGGGGTTGTCCCCCAAAGACTTTTTGGTACCTGCCATACCCCACTGCTCCTCCAGGGGCTCCCGGCGGGAACTGATATGCGAGTACCGGGACCTTAAGCTGGATATCGCACATGACGAATATCTTGCCTCGTTCATCCTGGGCAAAGGCTGCTATGCCACCGTCCTTTTACGAGAGTTCATGAAGTCGGAAATGGGCGACTACTGATCACAGTCGGCTCCAGTCCCTCTCTTCCGGTTCCGATGGTTCTGGGGATCCCACACCCGTTTCCTCTGGTGCATTCCTTCTTGGCGCGTTATCACCTAAGGTGAAATTGCAGCGCGGACACTTTCCAGAGTCCTCGCATTCCTTGCACAGCATGCTGGAGCAGTTGGGGCAGACGGAAACGGCCAAGGCTCCGTGGAACAGGCAACGCCTACCCTCGACCTCATCCTTCTTCTCTGCCTTCTTCTTCCCCGACTTTGGAGGATAGAACGTATCGTAAAGCTCTCTCTCCTCTGAACCGAACAGCCGTACCCCTTCCCGGTCCTGCTGGTCCGGCGGGCGGGGGCGTTCGTCGGGCAGGAACACCGCGTCGACCTTCTCGGGCCTCTTTCTCTTCGGGCGTTCCACGAAAAGATCATCGGTGCTCCTATGAGCTTGCGGAGCCCTCTGCCCTTTAGACCGTGATGCTGGTACTGGCCTCTCCCCGGCCTTCAAGGAATTGGTGATGGCGATGATGTTCCGTGCCTTGTACACCCCGATGTTCAACCCCTCCATGAGGGAGAACAGATTGCGGCGTTCCTCGGGCATGTTCAGCGCGGTGCGCAGCAACTGCTCGGTCTCCTCGTCCGGCATGACATAGGTGAAGTCGATGTCGTTGACGCCCTCGATATAACCGAGTACCCTCTTGGCCCGGGCGATGTTCCTATCAGGCAATGACGAATAGACGTCGGCCAGGGTCATTCCCCCTTGGCCGCTGCGGGAGCTGCGATAGTAGGTCAATAACGCAGTTCGAGATTGCATCTCCAGGGAGCTGAACTCCTCCTCGGATAGCTGCGATGGGTCGACGTATTCCCGCTGTTCGATGAAACCGAACACATCGTCAAGCATCTGATAGGGCACGTTGCACTCACGGAAGACCTCCTCCTTGCCCATGCGCCTCCCGTTCCTATACTGGAACTCTAGGACCTTACCGGCCATCTCCGACACTTGGTTCTCGCGCTGCTTTCCGTCGGCCATGCGCAGCCCTTCCGTGGCGGACGTCATGTTCGGACTGAGCTCCAGGGCCTTCTCGAAAGCACGTTTAGCTTGATCGTGTCGCCCTATCCGCAGCAGAACGAACCCTTTCCCGTTCCAGGCGGCCGGGTCCTTGGGGTCCAGGCCGATGGCGTTGTCATAGCTGCTCAACACATCTTCGTCCCTTTTTAGCCGTTCGGCCATGTCCGCCCGCTCCATCCATCCCCGGCGATTGTGGGGATCTATGGCCAGGGCCTGTTCCAAGAGACGTATGCCATTATCGGTGTTACCGAGCTTGTCCTCTAGCATGGCCATGCTCTCAAGTACAGTGGCCTCCGACGGGTCCAAGACTAACGCCTTTTCGTAGGAGTCCATGGCATCGTCGTTCCGTCCCATCTCCTCCAGCACTCTGCCCCTGAGCTTGTAGACACCGAACTCCTCGGTACCGAGGTCCACGGCCCGGTTGAAGCAGAGCAGGGCGTTCTCCATCTCCCCCAAACGATAGAGGGCGTTACCCTTGTACTTCCAGGTCTGAGCGTCAGAACGGTCGAAGGCCAGTGCCTTATCGAAAGCCGCTATCGCGTCCTCAATGCGGTTGAGCGAGGCCAGCGCCCTCCCGCGATCGCTCTGGTAGTGCGCGGTGTTCGGGTCTAAGGTAACACATTGGTCGAACGCGTCCAGCGCTAGTTCGTAGTTGCGCATCATGAGCAGGGCGCGGCCTTTGCTGGCAAGAGATTCCACGTCCTTTTGGTCCAATCTGAACGAGGTGTCGAAGGCCTCGGATGCCTCGCCGTACTTGCCCATGGACATGAGCACCCGCCCCTTACCCTTGTAAAGGAACGCGTCCGTCTCATCCAGGAATATCGCCGCGGAGAAGGTGGAGAGCGCCTCCTCCAACCTGCCCAACTTCTCTATGGCCCCAGCCTTATCGATGAGGGCCGACTTGTTGCGGGGGTCGATCCCCAATATATCGTCACAGACCTTCAGGATATCTTCTGGTTCTCCCTTGGCCACCACGGCGGATCGCTTCAACTGCAAGACCTGAATGTCCCCTGGCTCCACATCCAACGCCCGGTCGTAGGAGCGCACCGCATCCTGGTAGTGGTTCAATCTGGAGTATGCCAGACCGCGATCCACCCAGGCGATCTTGTTCTTGGGATCCACTTTTACGATCTTGTCGCACACCTTTATGATATCCTCATTGCGACCCAGTAGTTTCAGGCTGTTCTTCTTGGACACCAGCACCTCGATGTCCTTGGGCCCCATTTCCAGAGCCTTGTCGAACGATATGACCGCCTCTTCGTTGCGACCCAGCTTAGCCAGGACCTGCCCCCGGCGTGCGTGTACGAAGCGCCCTTCCTTGTCCAGTATCGCTGCTTGATCGTAACACCCCAATGCCTCCTCGAACCGTTCCAGCCATTCAAGGGCTATGCCCTTGCTGATCCAGACGTTCTTATCGGTCACATCCAGGGTGATGGCCTGATCGTAGCAGACCACCGCTTCCTCGAAGCGGTGCAGGCTTTCCAGACATAATCCCTTCTGGTAGATCAGTTTCTTATCCTGAGGGGATAGCGCTATGGCCTTGTCATAGGCCTTCACCGCCTCCTCGAACCGCTTCAAGGTGAAAAGGGAGTCCCCTTGGATGCGCCAGAACACCAATTGTTCCGGGTTGTGGATACTGCCAGACACCGCCCGGGCCAAAGCCTCTTCGAAGCGGCCTAGGGAGAAGAGCCCTACGGATATGCCCTTGGAAGCGTCCACATCGTTGTGGTCCAGGGAAAGCACCTGTCCATAGAGGCCGACGGCATCCTCTTTCTTGCCCAATCGGTCCAGGGCTACCGCCTTATCGAAAAGGGCGACCTTGTCGTTCGGTGTGATGCGCAGCAACCGGTCGCACACCTCGGACACGTCCTTGTCCTTACCCGCTTGCTTGTAGCATTCCTTCAGGGTCCCCAGCAATGCCGGGTCGTCCGGTACGTTCCTCAACCCCCGTTCCAAGGTCTTTATGGCCTCGCTCACCCTACCGAGCGCCAGCTGTGATTCGCCCAGGTCCCTTAACGCCTGCACGTGGTCCGGTTTTACGGCCAACTGTTCCTCGCTCAAGACCATGACCTCCGGGAAGCGCTTCTGCTTTACCAGAATGGTGCGGCGACGGTCCATCAGTTCCAGGTCCTTGGGGAATGACCCCTGCGCCTTGGTCAGTACCTCCAGGGCATCGGGCTCGGCGCCCATCTTCATCAACATCTCAGCCACGAAGAGCGGGGCGGCCGGAT
The DNA here is from genome assembly GCA_035527755.1 of Methanomassiliicoccales archaeon. Taxonomy (NCBI): domain Archaea; kingdom Methanobacteriati; phylum Thermoplasmatota; class Thermoplasmata; order Methanomassiliicoccales; species Methanomassiliicoccales archaeon. The sequence goes on from DATKZX010000013.1 coordinate 28,953, forward strand.
CATTGGGTATCCCGTGCATGAGCTCCTCGGCGGCGGCGTCAAATCCGGGACGGTCGTTCATGGTCGCTAGGACAGTGCAGCGACCATATAGCGCCTGTACATTCCCCGGTATGACCTCTCTCAACCGATCGTAGGACAGCAGGCTTTCCTCGTACCTTCCCATCTCGTTCAGAAGAGAGGCCACTTCCATCCATCCCAACGAATTCTCAGGGTCGGTGCGCAGAGCCCGCTTGTAGTGGTCCAGGGAGTTTGACATGTTCCCGTCGACCCTCGCCTGTCTGGCCACCTTCATGTTGGCCAGAGGATTGTCCTTTTCCCTGTCCAGTACTTCCTCCAATAGGTCCTGGGCCTCCTCGTTGCGTCCCAATTTTTCCAGGGACTCGACCTTGATCATCATGAGGGTGGTGTTCCTAGGAGCCAGAACCAGAGCCGATTCCAGCTCCGTCAGGGCGGCCTCGGGATTATCCTTGTGAAGCATAGCCGATGCCTTCCTCCCCTTCCAAAGGGGTATTTCATCGGTCCTCTGCAAAATAAGGTCGTAAGTACTTTCGTCCAGAGGGTCGGCCTCCAGAGCCTTTAGCAATGCCTGGAACGATTCGGTGGGACGGTTCATGGCATCGAACACCTCTGCCCGGACAACGTGTGCCGTTCGGTCATTGGGTTGAAGGGACACGAAATCGTCCAGTATCTTGAGGGCGCCCTCATTATCCCCTTGTTTTCGGTATAAAGCAGCATACAACAGAACGCTGCTGCGGTCATCGGGAGCAGAACGTACCAGTCGTTCCATGACCTCCCTGGCCGGTACTGGGAGACCGCTGCGCATATAGGCATCCGACAAACGGGCCACGGCATCCCTGTAGATATCCGGACGGGCGCTGGTCTTGCGGTCCATCCCCTCCAGGATAATCCTTGCCTTCACTAGCTCGGCCTTTCCCCGGTCGATCTCATTGGATTGAATATACCGGTCCGCGGCGTCCATTGATCGCGAGGCCTTCTTGACGGTCCTCATCTCCCCGTCCATCAAGCTGTCGAATAAACCCATATGTCCCACCTATACCGACTTCAATGGGGCCCTGACAATTAATATCTTTGTCGGCGCCCCTAGACCATGATTGTCATACGTTTATTTCATAATTGTCTGACCGATGATCAATAAACAATAATGATGCCACCATAGTAAGCTACACCCACACTGGCATCTAAACATATATGCCCATAATAAATTATATATATCATAGGACACTATAACTTAATTTGTCCGACTAATGTCGGACGGATGGGATGCGAAATGAGGCGAAATGAGAGCTCGCTTTGGGAACAGCAAAACGATGATCATGCCGTTGAATGGATGAAGACCCATACGATCCAAGACCTCAAGCTGATGGCTTTTCAAATGGACCAACAGGGAGAGGATTCGTTGGATATATGGGGCCTCATAAATGATCTGAGAGTCATGAGCAACTAGGTTCATACGTTCCTGGAACAAGTTCTGGTGGAAAGAAGGACCCCCCTTAGCCTTTCCACTAGCCTCTAATTTTTATTTTTTCTCTGGCTATTCTTGCCAGCGTTCTTCACTTTATGAAAGGCTTAAAATACAAAATCTCCATTATGAGCGCACCGCGCAGGTGTAATCTAGCGGTTAGGATTTTAGCCTTCCAAGCTAAACACTCGGGTTCGAATCCCGACACCTGCACTCCATCTCCTATCCAGAGAATTATTTTCTGGATTCAATCAAAAGGGTAATTACAAAAACCCTTTTCTTTTTTATTTTTTCAATTGACCGGAGGGATCATCTTGTGCGATGATTCCCCGTCTTCGCTCGTTCCGTATAATGGAAAAAGTGGGCTGGATGATGAAAAACCTAGAAAAGAGTATGATTTTTCTGATGGTTGTCAAAATTCTTATTCTTTTGAATTAGAGTGCCACGAATGTGGAACGAAGATAGATTTAACTGTGGGCTGTGGAAAAAGGTTTCCACAACAATGTCCCATCTGTTCTAAAAAATGGAAACGAAAGACTTTTAAGAAATATTATCGAGCAATAACACAATTTAAGGATCCTAAATTTTTAACGCTTACCCTTCGATATGATAAGACAAAAATAGAGTTCGTGGCTAAAGACAGGGATATCTGGAGCATGAGGAAAGAATTGTTCAGAGTGCTCAGAGAACAGTATCATAAACCCATCAAGGGATGGGTTGCTACTGTTGAATATCCTAATCATATCCATTTGGTGATCGATTCCCCCTACATCGACCAGGATTTGATTTCTAGGACATGGCAAACTATTACCGGGGATTCTTTCAAGGTAGATATTCGCCAGGTTAAAAAATATGAATTCAGGAAGATGGCGTCCTACTTGACAAAATATATTAGTAAGGCTACTTGTTGGGATGATGTTGATCTGGATCAGTTAAAAGGTTTTCACATCAAAGGACAATGGGGTTTAAACCCTGGTGTCCCTCCCCCAAACCTATGCCATTATGGCCAAGTGCATAAGGTTGAGCATGAAACAAGTTATTCCAGTCATGCTAATGCTGATCGTCTGAGACTGTTTTTAAAGGATAGTTTGCCCCCACTTGGATGAGTAATAGAACCCATCTATCCGGGCATCATTTATTCGAGAATTTTATTAATTTTACTTACTGTAATATTTTTGGATTTCATTATGAAATTGATTAAATCTTCTTTTTCATCACCATCGAATAAAGGAGAGTAATTCATGTCCAGTTCGGAAATTATTTTTTTTAATTTGGGTTTTGATAATGTTTTTAATTTTTCCTTTTTTGTAAGTGGTTTTTCATCACCTGTTTTTGTCTTTGTAGCTGTATCAATGTTTTCTTTACTTTCTTTAATGCCAAAATGTTTTTTCTTATATCTCTCAATAGACATTGTGCCCATACCACGGTTGCAGGGGCCACAAATAGGCCTTAGGTTGTCGATGTGATCATTTCCGCCTTTTGATACTGCCTTGTTATGTCCAATTTGAAAATCGGTTATGTGAATAGTTCTGATTTGGCAACAATAGCACTTTCCTTCAGCTTTGTTTCCGATGTATTTGAACCAGACTGCATCTCTAGTGTTTTTATCGATCTTTCTCCGTTTCGGTTTTTCTTCATCTAACCAACCGAACACTAAATCACCATGGAAAGTGTATTTTTATAATGAATAAATAAAGATATTTAGAAATTTACTGATATTGAAAATAATCATTTGAAGGAAAAATTAGATGTTATCGAAATGATATTTTGAACAGTTCTCGATGGGTCTTTAAAAAGATTGGTGCAGAGGCCTATCTTCTCGGGCGTGCGTCAGCACGACCGCCAACGGCGCAGAGCGCCGGTTTTCAATAAAACAGTACTGAATGATAAAATTACATTTCTTTGACATATTTTAGAATACCAATCAGTAAACAAACTCCACCAGCAAGAAGAGTAAGATGTGCTGGAATAACTAAGAATAGATAGGGTTGACCCATAACTGGAATATGATAAGATCCAACATAAGTTATTACAGTAGAAAAAGCAAATAAATATGTTATATAGCCGATTGCAATCAAAATAAATCCATAAACAATAAATCGAATTCCATCTTCACATTTCGGTTTTCTTTTAAATTCGGATTCTAATAAAAGATCATTATCTCTCAATTAAACCATCCATAAATGATTTACATCATTCAGCTTATAAGTTGCCCATCTTTTTTAAAAATAATTATACAAAATATCAATAATATATTATTGTACAAAAATATTAATAATCATATATGTTATTATATAATATACAATTATTAAAAACAATCATATGACCTGATTTGTTGGTCTATTTATGGTATACCAGATATGTGTTTAAAATATACAATTATATTACATATTTATAGAAACATTTATTAACAATTAGGCCAATTATTTCATGCACTTAAGTGCTTAAAAACTGTAATAATACTGACACGCTGCCCACGATCTAACTCTGTTCTGTTTGTGATAATTGTTGTGATAAAATGTTAGATCGAACGATCAGGAGAGCAGCAGGTCAATGTCTTTCCCTAAGAATGACCCGGTTAAAATCGGAAATTCATCATCATTCAATGGGAATGCTGCACCAAAGATAATTACTCCAGAGCCTAATTCTCCTTCTGAGGGTTCGAATGCCAAGCGCAAAGCTGGCAAAAGTAAATCCTCTGTGGTCAAACGCAAGCCAGGAAAGAAAAGGAAGGGGAGAAGTATGGGCAGATACCCCTTTCTAACCTGGAAGAGCAAGTATCTTGAGACGATGGGGAGTAATTATACGGAGGCTACTAGAAAGGAGCATGATCGGAGATATCGAAGGATGCACAGGGATATGACAATGCTGGTTGAGAAGGGAAAAATGACTACCACCAATCCTGAGAAGATGACAGCGGAGGATATTCTAACTTTCATGGGATACCTTAAATCGAAAAAGGTCAAAGAAAGTGAAAGATGCCATGATCTGTCAGCTTTGAAAAATCTATTTGCCTTTGTCGGTAGTCTAGCCGTGGAACAGTTTAAAATTAAGTATAAAACAATGGTTCCACAAAGAAGACAGGGACGATATCCCCCGATGCAGGATACCGACTTTGAGGTCTTATTAAAGGCCTCTGAGACGGTCGATAATGACAATTGGAGGCTATTGCAGGCCTATGCCATTGTCATTCTTTCCATCTGTGCAGGTCTGAGAAATAAGGAGCTCCGCCTCAGCGATGTCTATGATCTTGACGCTAATGAATGGATATTCCATGCTAGGAGGGTCAAGGGAGAAGACACATATGGCCAGGCCAGAGATATTCCGATAAGGCCTGAGGCTCGTAGATTACTCATAAGATACTTGAGATTGAGAAAGCGATTAGTTGCCGAAAAAAGACCGGATAACTTGGCTCTCTTTCCAGCATTGGGAGACAAGAGGGATGGGTATTATGTTGGCAACAGTCTGCAAAAATTGAAGACCTTAGTGGAACAGGACACCGGAATCAAGTTCGATCTGAGGATGTGCCGTAGGACATTTGGACAATTGGCACTCGATGAAGGGATGAGCATTGAATCTGTGTCTGGTTTCTTGGGTCATAGTAATACAAAGACCACAGAGAACAACTATTGCCGGAGAAAACAGGATTTGGCAATAAAGGAAGCTAAGAGATTATGGAACGATCAACATGATTCTAGCTCCTTGCCGATTGTAAAAACCCCTCTGATTGAATCTAAATATGAGGTGACTGGATATGTTTGAGAGTGAAGACCGACACCTGCACCATTTTCCCTTTTATGCCATATCCCTTCACCGACCATTTTTCTATTCATAAAAAATTTCCTGTGGTGACGAACATGAGCGATTTATGTTATCCCGCCCATGCAGGCGAAACGGTGAGCTTTCAGAAATGAATGATCTATGATAAGACATACATGATCCACGGCCAGCTGCATAACTGATCTGAGGATCGTCCGTAAGATCGGAAGTTCATTGGAGCTGTGCAAGAACTATCTGAAAAAAATGTAAGGCGGGGGAGACGGGGCCTGTTGTCCCCCTCCGCCTTGGGATGGTCGTCATAGTCAGGGGCACGAAGCCCGTATTTTATGGTAGTTCTTGCTGATATTAAAGGCAAGAAGGGGAGAGGTGAGTGAAAATAGAATGGGGGCAATAAAAGACTGGCCCACCTTCAATATCAGTGAAAATGTTTACTCACTTTCGCTTGTGCCGCACCTTGACCGCTTCACCCCGGCGCATATCCATCATCTCCCGGCCGCCCATGGTAGCTACGCCTACGCCGACGACCTTCTCGTTGCGCATGATAGCCACTTCTTCGCCAGCCCTGATGGATTCATCGGCGTCCGCGACACCGACGGCGAAAAGACTTCCCTTCAGTTCAAAGTCTCCCATGACCACCTTGGGCATTACCGGCAATATCGATTCCGCGCCTTCGATGGTCAGGGAGATCATTCCCCGCTCCGGGTTAAGCATGCCCCTCTGCTCCTTTCGATGCATGATCTTCATGAAGGGATAGTTGCCCAGGATGTGAGCGTCCTCCAGCAGTGCTTCGCCCCCGGGCCCGAACTGGAAACCGGATACGGAGGACATGGCCGCCCAGCGGTCCATCGACGGATCGATGCGATCGTAAGTTCCGCAGAGCGCCACCAATGTCTCCTTGAGCTTACCCAAGGAAGCGTTGGATGTGGGGGAGCCGTCCGAGGTGATGGTCCCATCCAGCACCTCCTGGATGATGGGACCCTCGTCTCCCAGATGGATGATGACGTGATCGTAGCCCTGCTTGGCCACGGACAGTGTCATGTCCTGTACCATGGCCTGCTCCTCCCGGTCCCAGTGACCGGTGACGGGTATGTCGTACTGCGCTGCCGGATAGAACAGTTCCAGTTCTCGGGGGACCGCCCCTAGTGGTGAGGTGATGATCATCTCTTGGACCACTGCTCCGTTGGGGACCTCCCACAGCACCTGACGGAAGAGCCTATGGCTCTTCGACGTGTAGTAGGGCTTCTTGGCCGAGCAGGGGATGAGCAGCAATATCTTACGGTGGTCGGGACGATGGAAACGTGTTTTGACCATCTCCCTGAAACGTTTGACGTCCGGTCGGACCAGGGATTGCTTGGCGTTGCAGTAGAAACGTGGACCGACCACCCCGAAGTCCGTCTCTTGATAGGCGTAATGATCGTCATCGCAAATACGCAGTGCGGCCACGTTCCAAGGGGTGGCCTGGGAACGTAGCTCTGCCAGTTCCCTCATCCTGCCCATGGATATCATATGCTTGATCAGACCGATCTCGTTCATCATCTGTTGTCGGTTGAACTGCTTCAGGTCGGTCTTCCCGTCCATAAGCCAGGAGGCCTTGTCCGCCGATATCGCTCCTTCCGGCAGGGATAACTGCCCCAATGCCGCCCGGTGATCGATCAATGCGCTGTCCACGAGGTCCACGCCAAGATAGATCAGTATGGCCAGGTTGGTGGTATCGGCCATGCCGGGAGCGTATATCAGCTTGGAACGTCCCACTTCGCTCCTAAAGGACACTAAGGCGTTCACGAACGTTCGGGCGTCCCGACGCAGTTCAAAGGCGTTCTTCAAGACGGCGATCTCGGTCGATTCCGGCTCCGGTGACAAACAGCTTTCTTGAAGGAGGTTCCTGGCCCTCAGCGATGGAACCATCCCATCGCTCCATATCTTTAGGACCTCGCGGTCGCCCATTTTCAGTTCTGGACCTTCCTCGCCCATGCGGACGCTCAGCCCTTGTTCTCCACCCACCATGAAGACACCAGGTGTCTCTACCGAGCTGTCCTCTAAAGACCATAGGCAACGGCGAGCAGTTCCGGACCGGGCCAGCAGTTCCAACATAAAACGGTGATTACTCTATCTATTAAAAAGGATGGTGAAAGGGGTTTCAGAAGGTCGTCACCAAATCGTGCTCGGCGATCACCTGACGGGCCTTTTCCCAATCGATGACCTCCACGCCCTCGATCAAAGGTACGTCGCCGACCACTTTCAGAAGGTCCTCGCCAACCACGTATATCTTGGCCTCGAAGTCCAGAAGGTCGGTTATGGCTTCAGCGTTGGATGGCATCTTCACTGCCTCCGGTCTCTGAGCCTTGACGGCGTTAAGCGTGCCTTCCCCCACCAGCAGTACGTCGGATACCGGGACCAGCCCCGAGACCAGCATTCCCAATCCTGCCCGCAGACCGGCGAAGGCCTCCTCGAACCCATACGGAGGTTTGGTGACCAATATCAATATGCTCTCTGCCATCTCATCACCTCGCTATGGTCACCATGCGATCGCTCTCCGCAACAAACCTGGACAGGTCGTTGGTGAGGCTTCCGATCTTGGTGCCCTCGATCTCTTCTCCACGAGCGATGCCACGAGCCTTGCAACAGGTCTCGCAGACCACCACCTCAAGCCCTTTCTCCAGCAGCTCCTTGGTCTCGTTGCCCACGTTGGGAAAGCGCTTGGGGTCCTGACCGTTCTTGATAAGCGTCACGGCCTCTCCATAGCCGAAGATGCGCACCCCGTACCCTTTGTCCAAAGCGGCCCGTGCCAATTTGACCATGACGTTCGCGTCCATGTTCATCATGGTGCCGGTCCTTACTTGGATCGTCAGTGTCTTCATTTCCTCACCTCACACCGTTATGGTCTGTTCGAACCTCTCCATGATGAGGTCGACCGCTTCGGAATAGTCGATGATCTTGAACTCAGGCATTGCCAGAGGTAGACCCCTTGCTTCCCAGTCGTCCTTTATGACATAGACATCCTTGACGACCGATCCCAGCTCCTTGCCTTTCTTGGCATTTGCGGCGAACAGCACCGCGTCCTCGAAAAGCAAGGCGGCGCTGGGGGCGCCCTCGCCCATCGATCTCACCAGGTCGTAGCTGGTGAACTCGTGGGGAGATTTTAGCAATATGAACAATTTGGACCTCATGTCATCACCTTCAGCCGAGGAACAGCTGCATGTCCGAGTCCGCTCCGATGTCCAGGAAGGCTGCGGCACCCAATATGGTAACGCCGTCGATCAGATCTTCCTTTTTAATGCCCATCAGCTCCATGGAAGTGTTGCAGGCGTACAGGTGAATGCCCAGGTCCTTGGCCATCGTTAACTGTTCTTGGAAGGCCTCTATCCCCATGCCCTTCATCTTTTTGATCATCATTCCGGTGAAAAAGCGGAACATTCCTGGCATTTTTGGATTGGACCCCTTCTTCAATAGTCTCAGGCCGAAGAAGGTGAAGAATATGTGGGTATCCAACCCCATGCTGGCCGCAGTATTGCCCATCATCATGGACATCATGGCCTTGTCGAAGGTGCCTTCGGACACCACCATCGCGAACTTCTTTGTCTCTACCATTACCATCACCTACTGTCGATATGATTTGATTCACGTCTCTTTATTGTATCTTTTTAATGTAGAAGTAGAACACGTTCCCCTCATCCCTCTGATCTACGATCTCGTTCCCGGTCCTCTTGCACCATGCGGGAACGTCCTCTTTGGAGCCAACGTCATCAGCGATGAGCTCCAGCACGGCACCGACCGGCATCTCCTTCATTTTCTTGGCCAATTTCACGATCGGCATAGGGCACATCAAGCCCTTGGCATCAAGTGTATCGTTCTTTTCCATTGAACCCACTCCAACGGTTTTGCACGGTTGTGCAACAATTATATATAACTGTAGGTTTATAAGCTTTTCTAACTAAAGGAGCGTGGTCTCTTGTTACCAGAATCGATCAAAGATATCAACAGCTGTCAGGATCTGGTACAGTGCGTCTTCAACCTCAACGGGTTCGAGGTGGAAGTGTACGAGAAGCTATTTGAGATAGGACCGGTGAACGCCAACGAACTGGCCGATGTAATTGGAAAGGACCGCTCCACTGTCTATCGAGCATTGCAGAAGATGCTGTCCTGCGGAATGGTGTTCAGGGAGACCCGGAGCATCCCTCGTGGCGGTTATTTCCACGTATACCGGGCCATCGGAAAGAACGATCTGCGTCTGAAGTTGGAAGGATGCGTGGATAATTGGTATGGAAAGATGAAGCTCGCTTTGGACCAGCTCAGCGGTAATGATTCAGCATAGGCCGGATCAAAGGGTCGCCTTCATATCGATCTGTATTTATTGGTCCAAGGTTTATAATATAAATAATTATATATTATATCAATAATATTAATATTATCATCTGAAATTATGAGATGGGTGATTATCCCAAGAGTCAAATACGGTCTCGAAGATTCAACATTGAGAGCATGAGCTTCACAGGAATGGACATCGTGTCGATCCGCGATCTTACCCATGAACAGATCGAAGAGGTCTTGGAACGGTCCGAGAAGATGATCCCCTACGCCAGGGGAGAGATGAGGTCCAAAGCCCTGGACGGGAAGATATTGGCCACCCTTTTCTTCGAGCCATCCACCCGCACTCGAATGTCTTTCGAGAGCGCCATGATGCGCCTGGGAGGAAGGATAACCGACCTGGGCGTTCCCTCCATGAGCTCCATATCCAAGGGCGAATCCCTGGCGGATACCATCCGCATGGTGGAGGTCTATTCGGACATCATCGTCATCAGACATCCCCGTGAGGGAGCGGCAAGGTTGGCGGCCCGTTTCTCTTCCAGACCGGTCATCAACGCGGGGGACGGCGCCGGGCAGCACCCTACTCAGACATTGCTTGACCTTTTCACAATAAAACGGATAAAAAAGGACTTTAAAAAGCTCAAGGTGGTCATGGTGGGTGACCTGAAGTACGGACGGACCGCTCACTCCCTGGCCGAAGCGTTGAGCTCCTTCGGCGTGGAGCTTACCTTCGTAGCTCCGGCCACCCTGCAAATGCCCAAGGAGACGGTCAAGCAGGTGGAGAAGATGGGCTGCAAGCCCAAGCTGACCAACCACCTGGAGGAGACCATCGCCGATGCCGATGTCCTCTATGTCACCCGGATACAGAAGGAAAGGTTCCCGGACCTGGCCGAATATCAGAAAGTGGCCGGAATGTACCGGGTGGACCGCAAGCTGCTGCGGGAGGCCAAGAGCGACCTCATCGTCATGCACCCCCTGCCCAGGGTGGACGAGATCGATCATGAGGTGGATGAAACGCCCCATGCCAAGTACTTCGAACAGGCTTTCAATGGAGTGCCGGTGAGGATGGCGCTCCTCAACCTGGTCCTCGGAGGTGAACTATGATGAAGGAGTTCAAGGTGACGCCGATACGAAACGGCACGGTCATCGATCATATCGAATGCGGCATGGCGTTGAAAGTGCTGCGCATCATCGGCATGACCGAAGGCAAGGTGCAGTCCCCGGTCAGCGTGCTCATGCATGTGCCTTCGAAGAAGGAGGGATGGAAGGACGTGGTCAAGGTGGAGGATCGCGAACTTGATCCGAGAGAGGTGGACAAGATCGCCTTGATAGCACCTAAGGCCACCATCAACATCATCCGGGATTTCAACGTCGCCGAGAAGCACAACGTAGTGATGCCCGAACGAGTCGTCGGCAAGGCTCGCTGCAGCAACCCCAACTGCATAACCAATCAGAACGAACCTATTGAACCTGAGTTCGTCGTAGAGGGGAAGAACCAGCCAGTGCTTCGCTGTGTCTATTGCGACCGGAATGTGGACGATATAGCCGAGAACTTGCTCTGAACGGGCCGAGCCCGCCGGACATCTTCCCCGATTTTTTCTTAATGTTGATTCGAGCGACCTATCTTGAAGAAGTCCACCTTTGATATAACCGTTCAACGTTTGATGGGGTGAAGTTCATGGGCGTATTCATACTGACTGGCATGCCCGGTGCGGGCAAAGAGGAACTTGTGTCCGTCGCCAAAGGGCTGGGGTTCGAGATCAGAAGGATGGGCGATGTGGTCAGGGCCGAGGCGTTACAGCACGGCATCTCACCTCAAGACCAAGGTGTGGGGAAGTTCGCTCACAGGGAACGCGAGCTCCATGGATACGACATATGGGCCAAGAGGATTGTTCCCTTGGTGGGCGACGGTGATACGATCATCGACGGCTGCCGCGGGATGTCCGAGGTCAAGATATTCAGAGATGCGTTCGGAGAGCTTGTCAGGATCATCGCCATCCATAGCGCCCCTTCCACTCGCTACCCACGCCTGGTCAATAGAGGAAGGTCCGACGCGCCCAAGGACCTCAAGGAGTTCGAGGAGAGGGACCAGCGGGAATTGGGTTGGGGATTGGGAGAGACCATCGCCTTGGCGGATATCGTACTGGTGAACGAAGGCGATATCGATTCTTTCAAAAAGGAGGCGGCCAAGTTGCTCAAGGAGATCAAGGGATGAAGTTCAAGGTGGAGAGGATCTGCCGTACCGATTCCATGTCTGCGATACCTATGGAGAGGATAAGGTTCGACCTTAAGGCCTCAGTGGAGACCATAGAGCAGGCAGGACATGCTGTGGAATCTCAGGAACTTTACCTTGCCATCAAGATGGAAGGACTGGACGTGACCATCTACCCCAGCGGTAGAATGCTCATCCACCCTCTTAACGACAAGCCTAAGGCCAAGGAGCTGGCGCAGCGGGTTTTCTCCTTTTTGATCGAGGAAACCGATTGACCGACGCTCGGACCGTATCGTTATCAAAATAAGCAGCAATCCGGGGGAAACGCCTTCCCAGACTGAAATGGGTCCATCCAGACCTAGCAAATTATTTATCTGGAGAAATGAATATCAAACGATACGGGGTGGGCATGAGACGATTAGCGGTAGCCGTGCTGTTATTTTTGTTCCTTATCAGTACGACGCTTCCCGGCACCGCTACACCAGCGTATGGTAGTGCAGCAACCCTCGATTACGAGAACCCAGGAATCGATGATGGAACATCGCTTTTTGATGAGTTCTCTCAAACTTTCGTCATTAGCGGTGAACCGTTGGACCAAGTGGTCGCTGATTTTAACGGGGATCTTCGCAACGATATTGCGATAATATATGTCAACTCACCAGTTGTTGACATTTTCTTTTGTAATCCACAAAATAGCTTTTCCTATACGAATCGTACGAGCGTCAGTTTATCCCCCTACTTTGTAACGGACATAGCGGTGGGAGACATGAACCACGACGACCTGAACGATCTTGTGGTGACCTTGAACACCACCAGCAATAATGTGGTCATCCTAAACCAATCGAGTGGTTTCATCGTTTCGAACGAAAACAAATATAATACAATCCTAAGGCCACACGGAGTACTCCTGGAAGACCTAGACAATGATACCTTTTTAGATATCGTGACCCTTTTTTCCAGAGATTCCGCCCCTTTTGATTCTGGAATAAGGATTCATTTCCATTCTGATGATTATGGCCTGGGTGGAGTAGAGATTGATCTTGATAACGTCCTCTATAACATGGACCTGCCCCGTTACTTCACGCTAGGTAACTTCAATGGGGATGATCTGGTCGATATGATCGTGGGAGACCAAACTACGGGAACGGTGGTCGGTTTTGTAAACGGTAATTCCAACGGTCTGATCTGGACCGCCACGACCTCCATCCCTCTGAACAATCCAACCGCTATCATGCTGGAACAACTCGTAAGTGGCGGGTTGAAGGATCTAGTAATTGCTGAAAAAGGAACCTCCATGCTTAAGTTCTGGCGTTACTCGAACAGCACCAGTTCGTTCGAAATGTACACGAATAAGGGGGACCAGTCCATGATATCATCGTTGGCTGCCATCGATATCAACGGTGATGGAAGGATAGATGTGACGAGTTCATCGACCCTTTACCACAACATCACCGTATTCAACACTCCGATCTCAGGTTCATACAGCTATTCCAATGCCATCACCTTCCCCACACCCTTGAACCCAATAAGCGTGAAGACGGCGGATATGAACTCGGATGACTTGAGCGACCTGGTGGTCATTTCCCGGCCCTCGACCGGATATGGAACCGTTTCCATCTATTATCAGAACCTGGATACCGCATCCAACGCCAATGATAATCAGTTCGTGTCAGGGATATCCGCGGACCTCTCGACGATGGGAGACTTCAACGGAAATGGAAATGCGATCGCGACCTATAACCAGTCCTTATCCATCATCAGATTCATTCGTGAAGGCAGCCCCAATCTGGCTCAACGATACGTTGGATTGAACCTATCGGCCATTTTGTCGACGGACCTGAACGATGATGGTTATGACGATCTGATCATGGCCGCTTTCGACACAAAGGATGTCATTGTAATGTTCGGCGCTCCGACCTTCCTAAGCGGAGGAGGGACGACCCTCAATTTGACATCTACCTTTTCTCAGACGTTATCCCTTACCAGCGGTGACCTTAATGATGATTCACTGACGGACCTGGTCGTGGGTGGGAATGGAGGAGTGAACATTTTTAATAACTCTGGAACGAGTGCTCCGTTCTCTGATTCTCAACGCTTTACGCTCGCTTTACCAGGCTCCTCGGTTTCATCGATCGCCACCGGACAATTAGCATGGGACAACGACCACATGACTGATATCGCCCTGGTCAATTCCAGCGCATCTCGTATCGAGATATACTATCAACAAGGGGGTTCGACCAGATTCATCGCCAGTGCTCACCAGTACATGAATATCATGGCAAATATCAGAGGGCTCGCGGTCGCCGATCTTAATTCAGATGGCCTCGACGATCTTCTGACCTCCACATCTACTATGATGCATTTGTATATGCAGAACCCCTCATACGAAAATGGGTTTGATCAGAGCCAACCAATAAGGACCGTAGCTATTCCGGAGGGGTCACAATATTTCAAGCTCGGAGACCTGGACGATGATGGCCATTGTGAGTTTGCTGTGATAACTAGGAATTCTACCCTAATTGCATACGAATATTCAGGCTCCGGTTTTTCCATTTTGACCCGACAGACCGTTGGCGCCTCCCCCGTATTGCTCATGATCGGAGACGTGGATGGGGATATCAAGGACGATCTGATCGCGTATTCCGTCCTTTCCCACACCATATCATTCTTTTACCAGAACAATTTCGCGCCGACCGCGTTCTGGACAGTAGAAGCGGGTGAACACTTTGAGGGGGTTGCCGTCACATTCGATGGTTCATCGAGCTTTGATTCAGTGTCTGACCAGGCCTTGCTGACGTACGCATGGAACTTTGGCAATGGCCAATATCGTTCAGGGGGCTTGAACCCCTATTACAATTATTCCTACCCGGATAATGGGACGTTCACTGTCACTCTCGTAGTGACGGACCAAAGCGGTCTGAATCACACGTACTCGGACCAGATCATCATAGAAGATGTTGGTCCAAAGGCTGCCCTTTCATACTTTGGAACGACGCTGATGGAGGGTCAGCCGGTCCAGTTCAACGACCTTAGCACCTCCTATCCGGACACAATAACCTCCTGGCATTGGGATTTCGGAGATGGTCAGATCTCTTCGATTCAGAATCCACAGAACACCTATGCTGGAAACGGAACTTACGATGTCGAACTGACCGTGACCGACGATGATGGTAGCATGGATAGCGCCACCATCAGCGTTACGATTAATGATTCAGCACCAATCTCGCTCTTCCAGATCGATACCTCATCGCCTCTGGAAAAACAGATGGTATATTTCTCCGACCACAGCACCTTCACCGATGACATCACCTCTTGGTTCTGGACCTTCGGCGATGGAGGGAGCAGCGCCCTGAAGGACCCGACCCATGTATATGAGAACAACAGGACCGAACCATACCTGGTGACATTATTAGTCACAGATTCCGATGGTAGCACACATTCCAGCAGCAGGACCCTGATTGTCGGGGATACGAGTCCGAGCGTGACCGGCCTGTTCACCAGCGATGGCAAGAGTACCTACAATGAATGGGACGAGGTCCGTTTCATAGTGAACGCCACGGCCACGCAGGATGTCATCGTACGTTATCAGTGGGACTTCCAGACCAATGGCCTCCAGATGGACAATACCACCTTCAACACCGTGGCCCACCGCTATACCGTATCTGGCTCTTACCTGGTCACCGTTAAGGTGTGGGACGCTGACAGCTATTCCGAGATATCCTTCACCCTATTGATCAATGACCCAGCACCATCAGCCGATTTCACTTTCGCGCCCACCCAGAACGCCGGAGAGGTATCATTCTCTGCCGCTCTGAGCTCGGACACCGAGAACGACCAACCCATACTCCAATACCGCTGGAACTTCGAGGGGACCTGGACCTCCTGGAATACTTCGTATGAGATCACGCACACCTTCCTGAACGATGGCCAGTACCCGGTCAAACTGGAGGTCAGGGACGACCATAACACTCCGGTCTCCAAGACCAGGAACGTGACCATCGACCTGTTGCCACCGGTCATAACAATCTCCAACCCGGTGCTGAAAGGCGAGGTGGGTAAACCAATAATCATTCATGTCAATGTCACGGACGTGGTCGGCGTCGAGTCTGTCACGCTGGAATATACCATCGACAATGTCACCTGGACTGTGGCCATGACCCTGGAAGACTCGGGCTCTTACTTCGGACAGATCCCGGCACAGAACCGTTCCAAAGAGATATCCTACCGTATCATCGCTGAGGACCTGGCCGAGCACGTAGCTACCACCGACCCCTTCGTCATCTCCGTGGAATACGAAGACTCCAGCCTGTTCATGCTCACCTCCGCCCTGTCTTTGATATGCCTCCTGGCCCTGCTGACATACCTGTTCCTGTCTCGGCCGATAGTCGACGAGGTCTTCGTAATGTACCACGACGGAACGCTTTTGGCTCACCAGACCCGACGGCTGAAGCCCGGTATGGACGACGAGATCCTCGGCGGCATGCTCATAGCCCTGCAGAACTTCGTTCGCGATTCCTTCAAGGACGAAAGCTCCACGGTGCTCAGCCGAATGGACTTTGGTGAAAAGAAATTATTAGTGGAAAGAAAGGACGATTTCTTCCTGGCAGTGATGCTCAGCGGCAAGAGGGCCGGTTCAGCACCTCAGCGTATGCAGAAAGTCCTGGATAACATAGATGATAATTACGCCGGCGTCCTCCGAGAATGGGATGGCGACCTGGAGAAGGTGCGCGGTATAAGGGATGACACCAAGCCAATTTTCCAGCGGGGCAATCCCCTGGACCGTTTTAAGCGGAAGGACGGGGATACGGATTCCTTTTAATATCTGCGAATTTTTGGGTGGGACGGAATGATAACGCTAGAACAGGCGGCGATCGTGCTCGCCCTGTGCGCGACGCTCTCCCTCCTCTCATGGAAACTGGAGCTCCTGACACTGGACGGTAGCTTGGCCTCCTTCATCATAGGAATGGTCCTAGGGCTCTTCGGTGGGATAGGTTGGCTGCTGCTTCTGATCGTGTTCGCATTAACTGGCTTTGTGGTCACAAGATACAAGATGGAGTTGAAGATAAGGAAAGGGGTGCAGGAGGGCCATAAGGGCGAGCGCTCCTACCGCAACGTGGTGGCCAACAGTGCTGTGCTGGTCCTCGTCGCTGTGCTGACCTTCCTGGCCGGGTGGGAAGGAGAGGTGCCAGCCCTGATCTTCATGAGCGCGATATGCGTCGCCGCGGCGGATACGACGGCCAGCGAGCTGGGCGTTCTCTCCGACAGGGTGTATATGATCACCACCTTCAAGCGGGTCCCCCCAGGAGTGGACGGGGGGGTCTCCCTGTACGGCACGTCGTGGGCCATTATGGCGAGCGCCTTTGCCGCTTTGATCGGATGGGTGGTCATATTAGGAACTGTGCCACAACCGCTGGTGCTGATCCCCATCGCCATGGGAGTTTTGGGCTGTTTCATTGATAGTGTGATCGGCGCGACATTGGAAACAATGGGCTGGATCAGCAAGTTGTGGAACAACGTGACCTCCATGGCATTGGGGGCGGCGATTGCCCTGTTGCTGCTCCTCTGAACAAACAGTTTTAATTGCCAGCACCCCTATGTAATAGGGGTTGTCGAGTTGGTAGGAAAGGAGGAGTTCGGGGCCTTTCTGATAATTCAGGAAGAGGTCAATGTGGTATCGACCTTCTTGCATCGTTTGGTCGAAGAGGGGCTCGACACGGTCCTGGTATCTCCTCAAGACGTTGACATCACTTCGGACGCCGACATCACCATTCTGGAACCTGATCGCGAAAACCGGGCCATCAGAACCGATGGCCTGGTGTTCCTGCTGCGACACTTGACCAGTCATCTGAGAAGGGGCGAGGGAAAGGCCGTGGTCATCTTCGGCTTTCAGGAATTCAAGCAAGGCAACGACTTCTATGATCTTACCAATTTCATCGGTCGTCTATACGAGGAGGCTTGCGTCAATCGAGGGATCGTGCTGATATTTACCGATCCTAGGAGTTTCACGCAACAAGAGCTGGCGTTCCTAGAAAGAGAGACCATAGTGCTGGAGAGTCCAGAACAGCTGTTCGCCTCTACCGGTTCAGAAACAGTTAAATAGATAGTTCAGATTCCTGGGATTCAAGGATGGTTTGACGGCCATCGCGGCGGGGATACGCCTGGTCTCGTCTGATCCCAGAAGCTAAGCCCGCCCGCGTTCTCCGTTGTACTGTGGTGCGCGAGCCCACGGGAAGCCTGGAACGCTGTCAGCCATCCTTACTTCATTATTCATGTTTTATAATTGATGGGGATTCCCATCGAACGCTATTAGAAAAAAGAAAGTCTTTAACAGGGGGTTGCCCCCCTGTTTAGGGTTTTATTCTAACGATAGATAGTTGACCGCGCGGATTACTGGCCAACCTCCATAATTGGCTCGTTCTCCTCGTGGTTCGCTTCCGACCCTTCGTTGAAGTCTGCGGCATCCTGGTTCGGGACCTCGTCCTGTATGGTGTCGATTCCGAACCTAATGATGCATACCTGAGTTTCGAGATCGCGGTTCAGGTAATAGCTGCAGGACATGTAGTCGCAGTCATCACCCTGATCGCACTCGTGGTCGCAACCATCGCATTCCGAGTCCGTAGGCATGGTGAAGCAGGCGGAATCCTTATCACAGACCCATAGGTCCTGTTCGACCGGGCCCCATTGACCGAAGGCGATGGCGGTGTTGCATATCGTGTGCGAGCATCCCCCACAGTCGTCACAGCAGCGATCGCAATCATCGCAGCCGCATCCGTCTTCGTGGCCGTAACAGTTGCAATCATGGCAGAAGTCGCCCGGTATCTCGTAGGTATAGGTGAATGCCCAACATTCGCCTATATCCAGTATGCCGTCGAGATCACCATAATCGCAGAGGCGGAACCATTGGTTTAACAGCGTGTCGTATACCGCCACGTTGTACAGTGCAATACCGCCGCAGTTGACCACGTTGATGGTGTAGGTCAGGAGACCCATGGGCATTCCAGCGCAGAACTCGCCCTCGTTGTAGGAGGCCAGTATCCCGGCCAGGTGCGTAGCGATATTCCTGTCGCAATCCTGTGGGTCACTGCCTACGGGATGGGCTGCCAGGAACTCCTCGGCGTCGGTTATGAACTCAACATATCCGTCCGGGGCGCCCCACATCAGATCGTTCAGCTTGGCTGCTATATACTGGTGGGCCAGGATCAGCGTGGCATCGCCTTTCACCGGGGTGTTGAACACCTCCATGTAGGTAAGGCCATCAGGATAGACGGAGAGGTCCACCCACGGGAATAGGTCGCCTGGGAGTATTCCCAGTCCTACCCAATCACATGGATGGTTCTTCCAGTATCCTTGGGTGTGAGACATGAACTCATAGAGCTCAGCGCTCATGTCCTTGTCCACACAGATGCAGGGGTTAGCGAAGAAGTTCAGGAAGTTGATATCGCTAACCAGCTGACCGGACCGCTCTAGGGACACTTGGATCTCCGGCGGACTTGTGGCCAGCCATCCTTCCTGCATGCCCTCTATCACGGTATAGTCGCCGATCCTCAGGCCACAGAAGGCATAGTGGCCATCCGCGTCAGTAAGGGTCCAGGCGATCATATCGCCGTCCTTCCACAGCTGGATCTCCCAGCCCTCGATGCCTTCCTCGGTGCACATGTCCCAGACACCGTTCATGTTGGCGTCATTGAACTTGTACCCGCATATGCATCCGTACCGGACGTTCAGGAAGGTCACGTCGGCCCTCGGTCCGTCCAGTACAACTACCTGCGGATTGTCGGTGGTGGTGTACCAGCAACATGTCAGCATCTCCCTTACGGTGTACTCGCCGACCCTGAGCTCGAAGCATACCTTGCCCTCCTCATCGGTGACCCCGCGGGCCACCTCCTGACCATCGTGGCAAACGACTATGGTAACGCCTGGAACTGCTGGCTCACCCTCCTGCCAAACGCCATCCCCGTTCAGATCCTCGTACTTGTATACGCATATCCAACCGTTCTGGGCGTTGAAGAAGTTGACGTTGCCTCGTCCTCCGGACTCGTCAATCACTACGACATCTTGGGTAGGCCCGGTGGCGTACCAGCCCTCTTGCATCACTTCGACCACGGTGTATTCACCGAACTCGAGGTGGCAGAAGCAGTACATACCATTGCGGTCGGTGTGCGTCATCGCCCACAGCATACCGTCCTTCCACAGCTGGATCTCCCAACCAGGAACGGCGGTTTCCGTGCACGGATCGAACATACCGTTCAGGTTCTCATCGTAGTACTTGTACCCGCAGATCATGCCGAATCGGACGTTGCCGAAGCTTACCATCTGATCGCGGTCCTGAGCGCTGAGAGTTACCCAGACCATACTATCGGTCGAGTTGTACCAGCAGCAGTCCATATGGCTTGCTGCCAGGTTCTCGCGGACGATATAGTCACCGAAGCGCAGCAGCTCGAAGCAAACGAATCCGCCTTCATTAGTAACATCTGAACGGATCAGTTCGCAGTTCTGCCATACCTCGATGGTCACTCCGGCCACTCCAGGCTCGCCCTCTTGCCATTCGCCATCGCCGTTCAGGTCCTCATACTTGAAGACACAGATCTTGCCATAGCGGATGTTCAGGAAGTATTCACTTACCCTTTCGCCGGACTCGTCTATGACCACTTGTTTGAGCGTGGGACCCTCGGTGTACCATTCGTTGGTTAGGGTCTCCTCGACATAGTAGGTGCCTAGGACCAGGTCGGTGAAGCAGACCAATCCGTACTCATCGGTGACTCCAGAGGCCATCTCCATCATTTGGTCATCGTATAGGGTGATGGTTATTCCCGGTACTATCACGTCACCGTCGTCCAGCATACCGTTGCCGTTGATATCCTCGTACTTCATCACGCAGATCTGTCCCTTCTCGATGTTCAGGAAGGTGACGTCCACGTGTTCACCGGATTGGCCGATGGTGACCTCGAACTCGGTCGGAGCCACGCTGTACCAGCCAGTA
>DATKZX010000014.1 GCA_035527755.1 Methanomassiliicoccales archaeon
TCCATCAGGCAAGGGGGCAGGGATATTCCGGGACCCGTCTGATCATGGACGTGCCCGAGGAGCTCGCTGAACAAATACCAGAGGAGGGAACGTGGCGAAAGTTGGACCGGATCAGGGACGAGCTGGAGATCACCGTGGTATGCATGTACGACCACACCACCCTCTCACCGAAGCTGTTGATGCGGTCGCTGACCTCTTACCCTATCATCATCGAGCAGGGGATGCTTTGTCAGAACTACTTCCATCTTCCACCATCTGATGGTGGGTCCACAGACATCTCCCGCGATCTCTTCCAGCAATTGAACACGATACGCACGGAGAACGTCCAGAGGATGATGATGGTGGAGGAACGCTCCCAGCTCATTCTCGCGAACGAGCGCCTTCACGAGGAGATCGTCCGACGCAAGATGGTGGAGTTCGCCCTTTTACAGGCGGAGAACAATCAAAGGATCATGCTGGACGCCATGGCGGAAATGGTGTTTATGGTGGACCGGGGGCTGAAGGTCACCCAGGGCAATAGCGCCTTCGTGAAGTTCTTGGAAGGTCTAGGGTTGGACACCGCACTCGAGGGGAAGACGATCTTCGAGCTTTTCATCGGACTTCCCGCCGAGAGCTGGTACCTATACGAGGAGATATTCCGATATGGATACACCACGGTCACCGAGGAATCGGTCCCGGTAATACATGACCGAATGGAATTCCAGGTTCACCGGGTGCCGGTCTTCAAGGGTGACATGGTGGACCGTATCGTGGTCATATTCCGGCAGCAGCCGGTGACCGAGTTTCCCCAGACCGGAATTTGGGAGTTGGCCCCGAAGTTGAAGGCGGCGGTCCGAGATCCCCAAGGTCCCTTGGACGCAACGCTAAACAAATACCCCCGTCCAGTGCTGGTCCACGATATCGATGGTAACCTGTACCTCTATAATGAATCGATCTGTTCCGAGCTGGGATATTCGTGGGAGGAGCTGGCCGCTTTGGGGAACACCCGGGAAATCATCATCCCTTCGCCCGAGTATAAAGAGCCATACCGCCGGTTCAACATCGGAGGGCGCATCTCTGCGCCCGCCACTTTACAGCGCAAGGACGGGACCAGGGTCGATGTCATGCGTTACCTGATCTTCATGGGTAAAGGAAAAGAGCGCCGCATCATCTCAGTTCTTCGGCCGTTGTAGGAATTTCCGAGCAATTGGTTTATCTTCCTTCAGCTATTCCCTCACTAGATGGACCACATTGTTTACCTTGACAAGCCGGCAGGCGCCCTGGAGGCCATGCGCCGAGGCGACAAGACCATGGTGGGTCGGGCGGCAATGGGACGTCGTTCACCGTATGGCAAGGTCAACGTAGGCGACATGCTGTACTTCACCGAGAACGACGGGAAGCAGATCGTCCACGGCCGGGGAAAGGTCACCCGGGTCTACGACTCCCCCAAACTGACGCACGATGAGAGCGTCTCCCTGATGGAAAGCTACCGCCGCATCCTCTGGCTTTCTGAAAAACAGTTCCTGCGCATGGCCGGCAAGCGCTACGTGGTGCTGGTCACCGTCGCCGGTTTCGAGGAACTGCCGGAGTTCCGGTTCACCCGCGCACATTTCACCAACATGGACGATTGGTTGCTGGTCGAAGAGATCGGCAAGGTGCTTAAATAGGTCCGGATGCGAGAGTTAAAATAATCAATACTGAATTTAATAACATGGAGCCGCTCTCTGCCATCAGCGTTTTCTTGGGGTCGGTCAGCTCGTTCCTCCTGCTTTCCATGAGGGTCTTCCCTGGAAGGTGGGCGAGAATGTTCGCCGACGCTGGACGGGAGAGAGGACGCCCGAAATGGGCGTGGCTGACCATGACCGGATCTCTGTCCGGCATCATCTTGTTCTGGTACCTTCATTTCATTGAGCCGAGGTCGCTCTCCCTGGCCATGGCCGTTCTGGCCACATTCGTGCTGGGGCGTACGCTCCAGTCGCTATGGGTGAAGAAAGGGCTCAGGGAAGGCGTTCAGATGTTCCTGCGAGGCAAGGTCGCGGCGACGTTCCTACCCTACACGATCGCCGGGATGGCACTGATCGTCCTCGGACTGCTGTGAACAGCTCTCAAAGGAGTGTCGGAAAGGTGTCTAGAACACATCCAAGGACCCATTCTTGAGGGCCAGCTTTTCGAAGAAACAGAAGAGGAAATAGGCAGCCACGTAAGCGGCGATGCCCAGGGCGAGCATGGCCACCAGCAGCCCGGAGACGTCACCTAACGATCCCCCGATGGCGACCTCCCTCACCGCCTCCACGCCGTAGGTGAGGGGGAAGGCATATGATATCGGCTGGACCCAACCCGGCAGGTACGAAATGGGGAAGTTCACTCCGCACAGCAGCAGTCCCAGATAGAGCACGATGGAACCTAGCACCATCGAGGAGCGCAGATATACGCCGACGCTGCCGATGATCAGACCGAAGCCCACCATGCTGAAGCAGGTGACCAGCAGCACTGCGGCCAAGGTGAACGGTTCGGCGGCGGATAGGTCCACGCCGAAGAACACCGAGGCGAAGAACAGGGACATGCTCACGGTGAACAGACCTATGAACGACTGGTAGACCCCCTTTCCCAGGAACACGTAGTACATCCGTGTCGGTGTGGACATTATGGTCGCCATGGTGCCGATGTGCTTCTCCGCCCCCGCCGACATGCAGACGCCGTATATCGCGGCATAGGTCAGCGAGGCCACGGCGTTCCCCAGGGCCACGTATCCTGGGCTGGCTCCCGGATCACCGGCGAAATCGCTGACCAGCACGAAGAACCACATCTGGAACAGGGAGGTCGCCAAGATCTGCATAAGCCACAGCGTCGGACCCACGACGGCGAACTGCGACCGCATGGCCACCAGGCTCGAGGCCTTGACACCGATGATGTCGCGCAGCATGTCAGTACCTCACCAGGGTGCCGTTGATCTTGGCCCTTTTCTCCAGATAGGTGAAGAGCTGGAATGATATCAACAGGTAGACGATGGTCGTCAAGGCGGTCAGCCCCAATGCGCCCGGCAAGCCGATGCTCAGGGAATCATAGCCAGTGAAGGCGGATATCTTGAGGGCCTCGGCGCCCCAGGTCGCCGGGATGGCGTAGGAGAACGGACGGGTCCACTCCGGCAGTATGACCAGCGGGAACACCGCGCCCGAGAGGACGTAGATGGGGAACTCCAACATTTGGAAGAAGGCGCTGGAAGCCCTCGTCACCACGTAGAAGGCTCCGAATATCATGCCCAGGACGGCGAGGGAGAGAAGAGTGAGGAAAAGTGCGGTCACGAAACCCAATGGGTCGCGCACGGACACGTCGATGCCGAAGGCGAAATGAGCGACGATGAAGACCGCTAGGGCGTTCAGCAGACCCAGGAACGCGTTCCACAGGCAGCGGCCGAAGACCACGGAGGAGAGGGGCGCAGGAGTGACCATGATGGATTCCAGCGTCCCGTTCATTCTATCGTATCCAATGGACCAACTGCTGCTGTGAATGGTGTTCCCCCACATCCCCAGGACGCCTCCGCCAAGCACGGCGTACAACAGAAGGTCCCCTCCGGCATGTCGGAACAGAAAAAGGGTGACGGTGGTGAAGATGAAGGGGGCGATGATGCTGGGAATGATCCACTGGGGGTCCACGAAGAAGTGGATGGACTGCTGCTTGAGGGCGGCCTTCATGGCCCGCAGGCTGATCATTTTCCGTTCACCATCTTGATGTAGGCGTCCTCCAGGGTGGGCTGGTCCACCCGGATGCTGATGACCTTGCGGCCTTCGAGCAGCGCGGCCACCTTGGGTATGAGCGATCCCGCCTCCTCCACGACCATCCTGGCCAGCTGACGCCCCTCTAGAAATTCCATGGATACGGCTGAAACGCCTGGTAGGCCGGCAAGTCCCTGCCGCTGTCCTTCTCCGATATCGCGGGCCTCCACCTCGATGACCGTATCGTTGCGCACCGATTCCTTCATGGAGAAAGGGGATCCCAGGGCCTTTATCTGACCATCTGAAATGATGGCCAGGCGATCGCAAAGCTCGTCCGCCTCGAACATGTAGTGGGTCGTCAGCATGATGGTCATGCCTTTACGCGACAGCTCACGTATGAGCGCACGGGTCTCCCGGGCTATCTCCGGGTCCAGACCCAAGGTGGGCTCGTCCAGGAAGAGCATCTCCGGATCGTTGACCAGCCCCCTCGCCAAATGCAATCGCTGCTTCATCCCCCGAGAATAGTTCTCCACCCGAATGTCCGCCGCGTCGCTCAGACCGACCTGGTCCAGCAGCTCCTGGACCTTGGTCTTCTTCCTTTCCCTCGGCACTCTGTACATGTCCGAGAAGAAATCCAGGTTCTGTCTTCCGGTCAGGCGAAAGTACAACCCCCGCTCACCCCCGGACACCAGATTGATCCTCGGCCGCAGCTTGACCGCGTCCTTGACGACGTCCAACCCCAGGACGGTGGCCTTGCCGGAGGTGGGTATCAGCAGGGTGGAGAGCATCTTGATGGTGGTGGTCTTGCCGGCACCATTGGGTCCGAGCAGCCCGAATATCTCACCACGGCGGACCTCGAAGTCCACTCGGTCCACCGCAAGTTTCTCTCTCCCTCCGTCCCCGAGGAGACGCCTCGCCGCCGGATAGACCTTGGTGAGGTCCTTCACGGAGATGACCGTCTCGCTCCCATCGTTCATGGGGGGATGGATGATATATCCAATATAATGACCTTACCCCTGACTGGTCAGCTTCCGCAGCACGGCCTGTAATATGCCCCCGTTGCGGTAATAGTCCACCTCTACCGGGGTGTCCAGACGGGCCTCGGCCTGGAACTCGATCACTTTCGCCCCCTTCATGGCCTTGACGGTGACCACGGCCCTGGGCCTAAGTTCGTCGATCTCCACATCGTACTCCTCGCTGCCATCTAAGCCTAACGACGAAGCGCTCTGTCCAGAGGTGAACTGCAAGGGCAGTACGCCCATCCCCACCAGGTTGCTGCGGTGTATGCGCTCGAAGGATTCGGCGATGACCGCTTTCACTCCCAGTAAATGCGGGCCTTTGGCCGCCCAGTCCCGGGAACTGCCGGTGCCGTACTCCTTTCCGGCCAGGACGATCAACGGCACGTTCCTCCGCCGATATTCCCGGGCAGCGGAGAAGATGTCCATGACCTGGTCCTCAGGCTGAAGGGCGGTAAGGTCTCCCTCCCTGCCTTTGGCCATGGCGTTCTTGAGACGGATGTTGGCGAACGTCCCCCGCATCATGACCTCGTGGTTGCCGCGCCGGGAACCGTAGGAGTTGAACGCATTCTCCTTCACTCCCAATGACAACAGGTACTTGCCCGCTACACTTGCGGCCGAAAACCCTCCCGCCGGAGAGATGTGATCGGTGGTTATGCTGTCACCTAGTACCGCCAGCGCCCTGGCCCCGCGTATCTTCTTCGGTTCCTTGGCCTTGGCGGTCATACCCTCGAAGAAAGGTACCTTCCGGATATAGGTCGAGTATGGCTCCCATTTGAACGTTTTACCTTTCGGCGCCGGTACCTTGTTCCAGAGATCGCTGCCCTGGAAGACGGTGGAGTAGGCTTGGCGATACATCCTCTCGTCAACATTGGTCAAGGCGGCGTTCACCTCTTTCGGCGAGGGCCAAATATCGTTCAGGTAGACCGGGTCGCCGTTGGGGTCGGTGCCCAGCGGGTCCTTCTCCATATTCAGGTCGACGCGTCCGGCGATGGCGAAAGCGACAACCAGGGGCGGGGACGCCAGGTAATTGGCCTTGACGTAGGGAGAGATGCGTCCCTCGAAGTTGCGGTTTCCCGAAAGCACCGCCGCCACGGTTAGGTCGTGCTTGACGATGTCCGCCGCCAGATCGTCCCGGGTCGGTCCGCTGTTGCCGATGCAGGTCAGGCAGCCGTATCCCACCACATGGAAGCCCATGGCCTCCAGGTAGGGCATCAGGCCGGCCTTCTGTAAATACGCGGTCACGGCCCGGCTGCCCGGCGCCAGACTGGTCTTGACATTGGGGTTAGGTCTCAGACCCCGTTCCACCGCCTTCTTGGCCAGCAGCCCAGCGGTCATCATGACCGACGGGTTGGACGTATTGGTGCAGGAGGTGATGGAGGCGATGAGCACGTCGCCGTCCTTCATCACCTCACCTTTCTTCGCTCCTCCCTGCTTGCTGACCAGTTCATCGAACTTTTCCTTCATCATGCTGAGATCGATGCGGTCCTGCGGCCTCTTCGGCCCGGCCAAGGACCTGACCACCCTGCTGAGGTCCAGCTCCAGATAGTCGCTGTAATCCGGTTCCTGCCCTTCGTAGAAAAGCCCCTGTTCCCGGCAATAGGTCTCGACCAGCTCGCAAAGGTCCTTCCTGCCGGTCTTCCGCAGATAGGCCACGGTCACCTCGTCCACCGGGAAGAATCCCATGGTGGCACCGTACTCAGGCGCCATGTTGGCCAAGGTCGCCCTGTCCGGCAGGGATAGGTTCTTGATCCCCGGTCCGTAGAACTCCACAAATTTGCCTACGACCCCTTCCTTGCGCAGCATCTCCACCACTGTCAGCACCATATCGGTGGCGGTGACCCCCTTCGGTAGCTTGCCCTTCAGTTTGAACCCCACGACCTGAGGCAAGGGCATATAATAGGGCTGGCCCAGCATGACCGCCTCGGCCTCGATGCCGCCGACGCCCCATCCCACCACTCCCAATCCGTTTATCTGGGTGGTGTGGGAGTCAGTGCCGAATACGGAATCGGGATAGGCAACGCCTTTTCGCTTCCATACCACCGGCGCCAGGCACTCCAGGTTTACCTGGTGGATGATGCCGTTCCCCGGGGGCACCACACGGAAGTTGTCGAAGCTTCCCTGGGCCCACTTCAATAGGGAATAGCGCTCGCGGTTCCGCTGCATCTCCACTTCCTCGTTCCGCTCCTGGGCGTAACAGGTGCCATGGTAATCGGTCTGCACCGAGTGGTCTATGGTGAGGTCTACAGGTACCATCGGATTGATGAGGGAGGGATCGCCGCCCAGCTCTTTCATGGCGTCCCGCATGGCGGCGAGATCGACGACCGAAGGCACCCCGGTGAAATCCTGCAGCACCACCCGGGCGGGAATGAACGGTATGTCCACTCCTTCGTCCCCGGCGGGTGTCCAGGACATGATCTTTCGGATGTCGTCCGCGGTGACGAGCACTCCGTCCTCCTGTCTCAGCAGCGATTCTAAAATGACCTTGATGGAGAAGGGGAAACCTTCCACCTTCTCTCCCATCTTCTTCAGGGAATAGAACTGTAGCGTCCCGTCGTTCAGTTGAAGCGCGCTCTTGGTCTTAAAGGAGTCAACAGGTGGTACCATTTTGCTCTATTGGCAGTAAGCGGTCATGCTTTTAAAGGATTGCAAGGGGACGGGCAAAGAATATTATGGCGATAGAGGGGTTCACCGATTGGATGATTAATCCAATTGAGCCGGTCCAGAACGATTCTGAGGGCAATTACAATGACCACGTCGGTGTTTTACGCTCACAGATGACCAGGGGGCTCATCCGCGGGGATAGGGAGTGCGCCAACTTCCCCTGTCATCACGCCGATCAGAACTGCACCTTCTGTTTCTGTCCACTATATCCCTGTGAGGACCCACTGTTGGGTACGTTCGTCACATCCCGCCGGACCGGTGGCCGGGTGTGGTCATGCCAGAGCTGTCTTTGGATGCACCGGGACGACGTGGCCGCCTCGCTCTTCGAGATCATGCCGGAGGTGGGACCCGCAGGTCTGGACCTGGCGACACGAAGGGACCTGAAGGCATCGTTAGATAGGAAGCACCGCCGCCGGGCCAAGGCCATCATGGTGCTCGGCGCGACGTCAGGCGCCGGAAAATCGTTGATGGTGACGGCGTTATGTAGGGCGTTCCGCAACCGCGGTCTCACCGTCGCCCCGTTCAAGTCCCAGAACATGTCCCTGAACTCCATGGTGACCGAGCGCGGGGAAGAGATCGCCCGCATACAGGAACTGCAGGCTCGGGCGGCGGGAACGAGGCCCAGGGGAGAACTCAACCCCATATTGCTGAAGCCCAAGGGGGGCGTAATCTCTCAGGTAGTGGTCGAAGGCCGCCCCTACCGGGACACCACCGTGCAAGAATACTATTCAAAGTTCGTGCCCGATGAAGCGCCAGCCATCATAGCCAGGAACCTGGAGCGCCTGATGCGGTCCAATGATGTGGTGGTCATCGAGGGCGCCGGTTCTCCGGCGGAGATCAATCTGCGCGGAAGGGACGTAGCGAACATGTACGTGGCCAAGCTGGTCGATGCGACATGTCTGTTGGTGGTCAACATCGATTGGGGCGGCGCGTTCGCTTACACCGTAGGTACGTTGGCGCTGTTGGACGATGAGGAACGAAGGCTATTTCGAGGCGTTATCATCAACAACATGTGCGGCGGAGGCGGCACTATAGGTCCCGCCCTGAAGATCGTGGAGGAGATGACCGGGGTGCCGGTCATCGCGGTCATGCCCCATCTGCCATCGCTCTATCTGCCGGTGGAGGACTCCATGGACCTGGAGCTGAAGGAGATGAAGGCCGGCGAAACGGTGGTGGCGGTGGTACGTCTGCCCATGATATCCAATTTCACCGACCTCGACGCTTTGAGCCTCGAAGAAGACGTGCGCGTTGTGTACGTACACCATCCTTCGGAGCTGAACGGGGTGAGCGCCATGATCGTGCCTGGAACCAAGAACTCGGTGCAGGACCTTCAGTGGTTGAGAGAGACGGGAATGGCCGAGGCCATCATGGAGAGGGCCGGAAAGATGCCCATCCTGGGCATTTGCGGCGGTTACCAGATGTTGGGACGGAGCATCGTGGACGTTCACGGGTTGGAAGGGGGAGCGTCGGCCGAAGTTCCCGGTCTGGGTCTGCTAAACGTCGTGACACATTTCGATTCCTATGATAAAAGGACGGTGCAGGTGACCGGCTCTCTCGTCCCCGCTCCAGGCGGACCTGTGCGAGGATACGAGATACATATGGGCCGGACGGAAGTGGGCGACGGCCAGCCGCTGTTCAGCATGGGTCCGGACGGACATGGGGAAGGCCTTTTCGACCCAGAAGGTCTGGTCATGGGCACCTATCTTCACGGCCTGTTCGATCTCCCGGCCTTTCGCCGCTTCTTCCTATCGCTCACCAGGGGCTCGTCCGATGACAGGGTGATGGACATCGATCACGATGCCGCCGTGGAGATATCGCTGGAAAGGTTGGCCAAAGAGATCGAGAGGTATCTGGACCTGAACGATCTGCTTGGAGGTGAGTGAAATGGTCCATAGGATAATGGTCCAGGGGGTTACGTCAGGCGCGGGAAAGACCACGCTCACCGCTGCGATATGCCGTCATCTCTCCCAAAAAGGCGTGGACGTGGTTCCTTTCAAATCACAGAACGTATCCCTGAACTCGTTCGTTACCGACGACGGCGGAGAGATGGCCATCTCCCAAGCGTATCAGGCCTGGGCCAGTGGCGTCGAGCCGTCCTCGGATATGAACCCCATACTGGTCAAGCCCAAGGGCAACGGGCTATGTCAGATCGTTCTCCGAGGACGTCCATGGAAGGACCTGGGACCGGGAGACAGCACCACAGAAGTGATCGAAGAACTGAGACAGCAGGTCATGCGTTCGTTCGAGGAGGACATCCTTGGTCATGAAGTGGTGGTGATAGAGGGCATGGGTTCTCCGGTGGAGATGAACCTGAAGGACAAGGACGTCTCCAACATGTGGCTGGCCAAGACCACCCGTTCCCCGGTCATTTTGGTGGGGGACATCGAGAAGGGAGGCGTCTTCGCTGGCATATTCGGTACATATCTGCTTTTGAACGATGAGGAGAAGGATCTCCTGAAAGGTTTCGTCATCAACCGTTTCCGCGGGGACAGCACCATCCTAAAGAACGGGATCGAGGAACTGGAATCCCGCATGGGCGTCCCTTGCCTGGGCGTTCTGCCCTACGTTCGCTTCACCGCTCCTCAGGAGGACTCCATGGACCTGGACCGTGGTACCGGTCCAGGTTCGAAAGAGAACGACGTGCGGGAAAGATGGATGAAGGACCTCGACCTGCTCCTACAGCAATGGGAAGGACATCTGAACTGGGCTGGCATCGAAGCAATCGTACATTCATCCAGGTGAACGTTCCCTTCAGATCCTGAAGAAAAGTCAATATATACTTGGATGTATTATCCAACTCGAATTGGATATATCATCCAATTACTACCATTGAGAGTGTTCGAATGGATCGTAAAATGATCATAGCTATCTTACTGGCATTGATAATCGTAAGTGCCGGTGTTCTGATCGTACTGAATAATGACAACGGCGGGGAGACCGCTGGACCGGTGACCGTGTTGGACGCCGAGGGAAGGAACGTGACGACCGCTGAAGCTCCGTTGCGCATAGTTTCCTGTTCGCCATCTCTAACTGAGATCGTCTATGCCCTGGGCATAGGCGAACGTTTGGTGGCCGTCACTGATTACTGTGACTGGCCCGCTGACGTCGACGTCAGGAAGAACGACGGTTCTTTGACAAGCATCGGCGGTTACTGGACTCCCAGCATCGAGGCCATCGTAGAGGCGGATGCCAACATCATCCTGGTGGACCAGGGTGTGCAGGCCCAGCTGGATATGCTGCCTCAGATGGAGGACCTGCAGCTGAACGTCATCGTGCTGAACAAGGGCCAGAGCTTTGCTGAGGTGTATGAGAACATCGCCATGATCGGTGAGATATGCTGGCAGGACGAGAACGCCACTCAGCTGATCGATTCCATGAACGACCGTTTGGATGAGATCCAGGCGACCATGTCCGAAATCGAGGAGGAACCTACCCTGGCCTTCTGTGTCTGGCTGGAACCGATATACCTGAGCGGCAACGGCACCTTCGTTAGCGAAATAATGTACAAGGCCATGGGCGAGAACGCCTATGACGACATGACCTCCTATCCCGAGATCGCCATGGAATCCATGCTGGAGCGTGATCCCGAATATCTGTTCGTCACCGGTATGATGATGGAGACCTCGGGCCAGGCAGTGCTGGACATGTTGAAGAACGACACGCTGTGGTCCGAGACATCAGCGGTACAGAACGATAAGGTGTACGTGCTCGTAGGCCAGGCCGAGAATCTCTTCAATCGCCCCGGTCCCCGCATGGTGGACGGCGTGGAACTGATGGCCAAGATACTGCACAGCGATGTCTTCAACGTCACCATACCCTATGTGTTGGAGAACGATTACGTGGACTGGGTCTCAGGATCGGCCTCTTTCGAAGCTCCAGCCAACGCGATCCTTCTGGTGAACAACGATCTCATCAACGCATTGACCGGACCAGCGGCGAACATTTTCGATACTGCCTCCGAGTACGTTGCCCAGGGCGTTATTTTATTACCCCCCCGGCCATACCTGGAACAGTTCGGAATCGAGCCGCTGTCCTCGGTCATCGGCGATGATCACCTGAAGAACCTGTGAGGACGAAACCATGGAGGGTACCAAGGCTAGCCGGGCGAAGTTCAAGCTGATCATGATACTCGGTCTGGGCTCGGTAAGCCTGGTCCTTCTTTTTTTCTTATCTCTTACTTTGGGCACCATGGACATCTCCTTCCAGGATGCCATGGAGTCCACCTGGAACCTCATCGTCAACGGTGGGGAGCACCATAACGTCCAGGAACTGGTAATTCTCAATCTCAGGATACCTAGGGCCTTGGCGGTCATCGCCGTAGGGGTCGGTCTCTCGGTGGCCGGGGTGGTCATGCAGGCCTTGATACGCAATCCCATGGTCGATCCCTATATCACCGGTGTCTCCTCCGGGGCCGCCCTGGGCGCCACCCTGGCGGTGTTGGCCGGGGTGACCTTGCTCGAAATATCCAACTATGCCCTGCCCATCATGGCCTTCGTCGGCGCCAGCGCGGCCTTCCTGATAACCATGCTCCTGGCCGAATCCGCCGGAGGAAGACCCATAAGCTATGTGCTGGGCGGGGTCATCGTGAGCATAGCCTTGTCCGCCGGCACCACCCTGCTGATGTACTTCAACAGCGACAAGCTGCATGGGGTGCTTTTCTGGCTCTTCGGCTCCTTCGCCTATCTGACCTGGGAATCGACGCTCATCATTCTGTTCACGGTGCTGGCATTGACCACGGCCATGCTTTTCTACGCCAAAGAGTTCAACGTCATCCTGTTGGGGGACGAGCAGGCACGGCAGCTGGGCATGAACGTCAAGCGATTCAAGACCACGATGTTCATGTTGGTGTCGGCGCTCGCGTCGGTCTGCGTGGCCTTTACCGGTATCATCGGATTCGTGGGATTGATCGTCCCGCACCTGGCGAGGATGATCGTCGGCGGTGACCATCGTTTATTATTGCCCGCGTCCATGATGCTCGGGGCAAACATTCTATTGGTGGCAGACATTGTATGTAAGACTGCAGTGGCCCCGCAGGAGCTTCCTATCGGTGCCATAATCTCGGTCATCGGGGCGCCGTTCTTCGGTTACCTGATGATCAGAATGGGAAAAGAATATGTCATGTGAGGATGAGCTAGTGGTGAAGGTAGACAACATATCCTTCAGCTACGGCACCAAGCGCAATCTTTGCTCCAAGACGTTGAAGGACATAACCATCCATGCTGGAAAGGGGCAGTTCATAGGTATCATGGGTCCCAATGGCTGCGGGAAGACCACCTTCATGCGCTGCATCAACAAGGTGCTGAAACCACAGGAGGGGGCCATCTACATAGACGGAAAGGACGTCGACCGACTGAAGATGATGGAGATCGCCAAGATCTGCGCCAACATCCCGGCGGACGTCCCTGACGATTTTCATCTGTCCGTGGAGGAGTTCGTGGCGCTGGGGCGTTATCCTTACGTCACCGGCATCTGGTGGGAAGGGGAAAAGGACGAGCTGCTGGTGCGTGAGGCCATGGACTCCTACCATGTCACCCATCTTCGGGACCGGAAGCTGGGGGAGCTCAGCAGCGGAGAGAAGGCCCGGGTGTTATTGGCGAAGGGGGCGGTCCAACAGCCAAGGATACTGTTGGCGGACGAACCCAGCGCCCATCTGGACCTTAAGTTCAAGCTTCAGGTCATGCAGGCATTGAAGGACCTGTCCCGTCAAGGCGTCACAGTCATCACCGCCTCGCACGACATCAATCTCATCACCAAATACTGTGATCTTGTAATAGTCATCAGCGAAGGGTCGATCCTGAGCTACGGACCTCCTGCCGATATCATCAACGAGGAGATCATACGTTCCGTCTACGGCGTGGAGGTCTCGGTGGTGCGGCAGGGCGAGGACATTTACGTCATTCCATTAAGACCAGTGGATTCGGAGAGAACCAAAGATGAGGATCCAAGACCTTGTGAAAAGGGAATTGTTGCCGATTAAGCGACCGGTGCACGGTGGCCAAGGTTGGAAGATCTCCGGTGTGGAGGACTTCAGCCACAACCTCAATCCATACGGACCGCCGGCCGCACTTCCACAGCTGGTCATGGAGGCCGTTGACCAACTGGGCCATTATCCGGACGATACCTCGGCGCACTTCCGCCAAGCGGTGGCGTCATTGCATCACGTCGACCCGGAGAACGTCATCGCCGGTGCCGGTTCCGCCGAACTGATACGATTGTATCCAGAGGTCTTCATAGCGCGCAAGGCCCGGGTCATCATCCCCCGGCCGACCTTCTCGGAATACTCGCACGCCTGCCGGATGCAGGGGGCCAACATCATGGACGTTCCGCTGTGCGAGGGCGAGGGCTTCCGTCTGGACATGAACGCCATTCTCGAGAAGTTGCCGCTGGCAAAAGCGGTCTACGTCTGCAATCCCAACAATCCCACCGGGACGGTGGAACCTCGGCGAAGGATGCTGGAACTGATCGAGGAATGCGAACGCGCCGGGAAGCTGTTCTTCCTGGACGAGACATTGCTGGACCTGGTGGAAGGACACGAGAACATCTCCTGCATGTCCGAGGTAAAGAACCACAGTAACCTTTTCGTAATATCCTCACTGACGAAATCCTTCGCCATCCCGGGCATGAGGGTCGGCTACGGCGTCGGAAGCCGGGAGATCGTGGACATGATGGACCGGGCCCGCCTTTCCTGGAACCTGGGTGTGATAGAGCAGTATGTCGGCGCCCGCTTGCTGAAGGAGC
This sequence comes from Methanomassiliicoccales archaeon, assembly GCA_035527755.1. Lineage (NCBI taxonomy): Archaea > Methanobacteriati > Thermoplasmatota > Thermoplasmata > Methanomassiliicoccales > Methanomassiliicoccales archaeon. The sequence goes on from DATKZX010000014.1 coordinate 14,111, forward strand.
ATATGGGTCATGTTCAAAGAGCGGCGGAGATGATGGCTAGGGAAAGCGGACGGATCAAGAAGGCGGTCGATGGGACCGGTCTTTTCTCCCCGCTCTCGGACCAGGCCTTCTTCTTCTTCACCCGGGTGAACAACGTCCGCCTGAACGCGGTGGATGTCATGGAACATCTGCTGCCGCGCAAGGTGTTGGTACGGGATTGTTCCACCTTTGGCCGCCCCTTCGACAAGTTCGTCCGTTTCAGCATCAAGACCCCGGAGAAGAACGATATGCTGATCAATGCCATAGAGGAGACGGCGCAGGAGATACGCAGCACCGCTTTTGGAGTTAGGATGCATGTTTGAGCTGTTGTTCTACGCGCTCCTTACGCTGACGGTGGCCGTTCTGGTGGACCTTTTACTAGGCGAGCCTCCGAACCGTTTGCATCCGGTGGTCTGGATGGGCAAGGTGATATCCTTCCTCGATCGGAGGGTCTCTCGCGGGAGGCCGCGCCGGGAAAGGGCGGCCGGGGTGGCGCTGGCGATGATCACCATTCTGCTCTTCTCCTTCCTATCGTTGCTTCTGCTCGCTGCGCTGAGGAACTCGCTGGGACCACTTGCCTGGGCCATCGTCGGCGGCATATTGCTCAAGACCATGTTCGCCATCAATGCCATGTCCCGGCATACCGAGCCGGTGCGCAAGGCGCTGCTGGAGGACGATCTGGAACTGGCTAGGGAAAAGGCCGCCATGATGGTCAGTCGGGACGTGAGCCAATTGGACAAGGGGCACGTCATCTCCTGTGCCGCGGAGAGCGCCGCGGAGAACACCGTGGACAGTATCTTTTCCCCACTGTTCTACTTCGGTCTGCTGGGCCTGCCGGCGGCCGTCGCTTATCGCGCGTCCAACACCCTGGACGCCATGGTAGGTTACCTGAACGACCGGTACCGCAATGTGGGATGGTTCTCGGCCAAGCTGGACGACGCTACCAACTGGTTGATGGCCCGCGTTGCCGTACCCTTCATACTGCTGGCGTTGGCCTTGTTAGGGAAGGACGGAAAGGCAGGCTGGGCGTCCTCCAAGAAGTATCACGATCAGACCCTTTCTCCCAACAAGGGGTGGCACATGTCAGCTTTCGCCGGAGGACTGGGCATTCGATTCGAAAAGATAGGATGGTACGTCATGGGCGACGGGCCGCTGCCCTCCGATCCGGAGGTCTTGCGGGACACCATAAAGATCATGACCCTGGCATCATATCTCTTCCTGTTCGCGGCGGTGATACCCTTATACCTTCTGGTGGGGGTGCACATACAGATCTACATGGAAGATCTTCTCTGGAACTTCATAGGTGGTTGATCATATGCGTTTGAACGAGATCAAGATCGAGCAGGGCAATGTGAAGGGGCATAATTACGTGGCGATACGACTGGCCCGCCGCATGAGGATGCTCGGTTCGACTATCCTGAACGGGGGATTGGGCGAGGGCGATTCCGTTCTTATGCTTCAGGTCCCCATGCATTATGATCACAAGGACCCGATCGCCCACATGAAGGAGCTGCTGCTGGAGCTCGGCCTTCCACAGGACACCGTCTGTTTCATGACCGCCGCAGACCTGCATCGGGCCTTTTCGGTGGAGGAGGTGGCGCACAACGGCACGAACGCCATCGCCATGGTGAGCGCCGGCATCTCCAATGCCATCAACGCCGGGGAATCGTCACGGGAGGGGATGGTGCCTCATCGGCAGGTGGGTACGATAAATATCATGGTGATCACGGACAAACCGTTGGACGATTGCGGTCTGGCAAACGCCATAATGACCGTGACCGAAGCGAAGACCGCGGCCTTGCGCGATCACAGCGTACCGGGGACCGGGACGACGAGCGACGCGGTGCTCATCGTCTGTCCCGCAGACGGGGAAAGATGCCTGTGGTCCGGGACCGGTTCCGATCACGGGATCTCCATGGCCATGGCCGTTCGGCGAGGGGTGGGGGCGTCCATATCCAAGTGGAACGGGGGCAACGGCGATTCCAAGAACTTCCTGCGTTCATTGGCCATCAGAGGGATCACCCTCGACCACATGTGGTCGGCGGTGAAAGGCATGAACGCCCTGGACCCTGCCTGGGACGAGTCGGCCATCAGGAAGAGGTTCGAGGACAAGCTGGTGGCGTTGGCCAAGGACATCAATGTCAACGCCATGATCCAGGCGGCCATCGCCCTGGAGGAGAAAGGCCGCTACGGTCAACTGTACGGTCTGGACGTCAAGAAGTTCGAGGAGGACCCGGTGCACCTGCTGGCCGACGAACTGCTGGGCATCGCGCTCGCCGAATACATCGGTGGCAGCAAATGTGTCTTCGAGTACATTCGTTACGACAAAAAGAAGCCCGGGGTGCTCTCCGAGCTGGGACCGTTCATGGACGACATCGTGGCTTCGCTCATCGGCGCTACCATGTCCACAATCTATTCTGATCTACTGGAGGGAGAAGGACGAATATCGTAGGCGCGTTGAAGGCGGCACTGACCTTATTTACCATATTGCCGGCGAAGAACGATGGCAGGGACGTGGAGGATCTCTCCCGCAACTTCCAGCTGATCCTTTTCGTAGGCCTGTTCTACGGACTGCTGGTCGGAGGGATCATGTACCTTTCCGATGGATGGCTCTCCCGGTTGGTGGCGGCGGCCCTGGCCATCGCCGCGCTGCACCTGCTCAACCGCTTCCTTCATCTGGACGGGCTGAGCGATCTGGGAGACGGCATGGTCTGTGGCGGGGACGCCGAGCGGAAGCTCAGCGCCATGAAGGACTCCAAGACCGGTGCCGGCGGCGTTGGTTATGTAATGGTCTTCAGCCTTCTCAGCTTCGCCACCCTGGGCTCGCTATGGGGCGTCGGATTGCTGTTCCTCCCGCTTATCGCCGAGATCATGAACAAGAACGCCGTGGTGTTCTGCGCCTTCGGCGGAAAGGCCCGCCAGGGACTGGGCAACCTGTTCATTTCCAATACCGGGGAGAAGCAGGCAGTGATATCGCTTCTTCTCTCCCTGCTTCTGAGCATCGGCCTGGTCTTCATCATCGACCTCCTGTTCTTTCAGACCTGGGGCATCGAGAGGATGATCGTTCTGGTGGTCGCCGCGGCATTCGTGAGCGCTTTGACCGGGCTGGGCATGAGCCGCCTGGCGGAAAAGAACTTCGGAGCGGTGAATGGTGACGTGCTCGGGGCGACGAACGAGATCGCCCGGCCGTTGGTGCTCATCGCCATGTTGTTGGTGCTAGCATGAGCGTGGTCGCGCTGATCACCGCCGGTGGTAAGGGGACCCGCATCAGGGAGCTGGGCATCGAGAAGCCCATGGCCCCCATCCTCGGCGAACCGATGATAGATCGGGTGCTGGAACAGCTCCTGGCGGTGGATGAGATATCCTCCGTCTACGTATCGGTCAGCGATAATGTGCCGAAGACCAGGGAGCATCTCATGAGCATAGGGGTCAAGGTGCTGGAGACCTCAGGAACTGAATACTGCCACGATCTCATCCAAGCGGCCGAAGGCATCACGGAACAGCACATATTCATCTGCCCGGCGGACCTGCCTTTGATAACGGCAGAACTCGTGGGCGAGGTGGTCCGGGACTATCTATCGCGCCAGGAGTCATCGTTGACCGTCGGCATCCCCCTGGAAAAAGCGCTGGAGTTCGGCGTGGACGTCACCTTCTATGAAAATGTCGACGGCCAACCGGTCATACCCTGCGGGGTCAGCGTGGTCAACAAGGCTAGCATGCTGACCCGGGAGTATCTGTCCGGAGGTTACATCCTCGTGGGGACGCCCGATGTGGTCGTCAACGTCAACACGGTGAAGGACCTGAAGCAGGCGGAGGCCGTTCTGCGCGAACGGCTCACTTCCCCATGATGGCCATCAGACGGACGTAGTTCGACTCGACCGCTTCCAGCATCTCCCGGGCGCCGATCCTTCCCTGGGTCTGGAGGAAGGTGGCCACGGATATTCCGCCCGCGCCCACACCCTCCTTGACCAGCCCCTTTTCATAGATGCTCAGCCCGTCATGGGCGGAAGCGGAGAAATCCAGATCGGCGGCCAATATCGGTACCTTGCCGATCTGCTCGACTATGCCCCGTATGTCCGAAGAACGGTCCTGCACGATCCATTTGGTGGTTCCCAATGCGAGGTTGCTCAACGTTCCGGGGGCCATACCTTTGACGATGGCCATGACCGCGGCCATCTGCGTACCGCCGGCCATCAGGACAGGGATGGTCTCCGCGGCTCCGGCGACGACACCGGCGGCGGCCGGCATCATGGGGTCGCCCACGGCCTGCAGCGCTTTCATCGGATCGGTCCTCATATCCTCTTGGCTGAAAGGTGAGTTGGAAACGCCTTCCAAAGCGATATCGGTCTTCACGGAATGAGGATTGTCGATCATGCTGCTGGAGACCTTTCCCTTTCCGTCGTAGCCCATGGCCAACAGTGTGGCCAAAGCGGTGGTGGTGCCGCCAGCGATGCTTTCCCCTATCACCAGGTATGGATTGTTCTTCGCCAGTTCCCTGCCCAAGAGCACCGAGTTCTCGTATACCCGTCGGGGGTCCTTCAGCGCCCTTCCGGTGCGTATGTCCTCGCCCGGCGTACCCTCCACATCGAAGAAGGGGGTGTGCGGTCTGACCCGAACACCGCCGTTGATGGCGTACAGAGGCACGGATGCCAGTTGTAAAGCGCTCATGGTGATTATGCCTGGAGTGGGTACGCCCGTCGGGGTCACTGGAACACCGTCGATGCATTTGCATCTCCCGTAGAAAAGAAGCTCCACGTCGGCCGCCGGAGTGAAATCGGTGATCTCGGGGACCGCGCCTGCGGCAGATACGCCAGGGATCTTGGCCGTTTCCGTATTGCCGATCACCACGGCGTAGGTCGGGCGCTTGCCCCATAACCTTTCCGTGAACTGTCTCCCTGCCGGTTCCTCCGATGCGTAGATTATGTCCGCTTTGAACATTATGTGACCTCAAGAACTATTGGTTGTATCATCCAACTCAATGCTAAGAAAATATTTAACCTATTGCCAATGCCTGGGATCATTCTTCAAGAATGGTCTCCAGCAGCTTTCCGAGAGGGAAATGTTCCCCTCCGTTCTCGTGGAAGGAGTCACCGCCGCCTCCCACCCACTTGCCACCGTGGACCGCGAAAGGAACCTTCATGCGCATGTGCTCCCCGGTCACCGACGATGCTCCGTGATCGATCAGCAATGCCACCTGGCATTCGTGGAGACGTTTACCATAACGGCTCAGCTCACGGTCGATCTCCTCGATCAAACGCAGCTTGTTCTTGGGGTTGCACTTATGGCTGACGTCGTCCGTCTCCTCGATGTGCAGGAAGACGTCTTCTTTTTCGATCATCTGGCTGGCGACCTTGATCCCCTCTTTGAATCCGGGAACGCGTACCGTTTCCATGCCCAGGAACTTCCCCACGCCCAAAGCGGAAGGGCTCTTGGATATGACCGCCAGGTCCGGAACCTTGGTGATCTCCCGTCGGACGTCGACGGCGACGCGGCCACGCCCTCCTCCCCAGGGGATCAAGGTGATGCCGCCAGTGCTCTCGCTGACGCCTTGGGCGAACTCCTGGAACGGTCCCAGCTCATCGGTGGAAAGCATCGCCGGGCCAGGAGGTTTCGGCAGGTCCAGTATGTCCTCCCCCTTCACGGTGAGCACTCCCTTTCCACCTTGGTAGGCCAGCATCCTGGGTTCCATCTGGGATAGCTTGGACCGGTTCTTGATTATGGCGCGCTGCAGGAACATTTCCTCGTCACAGCTGATATTGTAATACCATTCCACATGACCGTCGCGCACCTTGGCCGGGGTCATGCGGTAGGCTACTCGGTCCTCCCCGATGGGAAGCTCCAGGCCGTAGGCTTCGATCACCCCGCGCGGGATGTCATACGGCTTTCCGGTAAGCAGCTCGACCAGGAAGGTGTGGGTGTAGTCCTTCCCATCGGTGGTGCCCACCTTGCCCTCGCGGGCCAGCCCGTCCATGAACTCCTTATGGGCCGCCTCCAGGGGGGTGCGGTTATTGAAGATGGATATGCGCTCGTCGGCTGCGCCGTCCAGTAAAATGATGAGCTTCCTCATTCGTCAGGCCTTGCCAGTTCCGGATGGCATTGGCCATATAATATGTGTTGGTCGTATCGTCCAATCTGAGAACGTTATTTGTGCCAGTAGGTATCTCTGAACCTCATGCCGGTCTCAGGAGATGATGCGAGCGAGGGACTAGATCATAGGGTCGGCCTACCGCTCATAATCGGCGACGGTCCGAAGGTCCTCATCCTCGGGACCATACCAAGCGTATTGTCCGATAGGAAGCAGGAATATTATGGCAATCCTCAAAATCATTTTTGGAGGATCATCTACCAGGTGTTCGATTCGGAGCTCGATCCTGTCTATGGGAGGAGGTTGACATACCTCAAGGAAAAGGAGATCGCCCTCTGGGACGTGCTCGGTGAATGCGACATTGATAAGAGCAAGGACCACTCCATAATCAATCCGGTGGCCAATGATCTGGCTTCCTTGTTCCGGAGACATACCAGCATCGGCCATGTGTTCCTCAATGGAAAGAAGGCCTATGGGTGCTATGAAAGATTGGTACAGAAAAAGCTACCGCCGGGTCTCGATGGACCGATCGTCGCAACGCTCCCCTCATCATCGCCAGCGAACGCGGTCAGGATATCCGAAAAGGTGAATGCCTGGAAGGTCGTTCGGGAAGTCCTTGAAAACTGATGTGCTGGCGCTCAGGGAGCATCAGTTCCCGGTCCTCGAAAGCGCTACCGCGCATTGTCCCGTGGAAATGCATCCGTCCCCGTTGGGGGTACGATCGTGGCAGACGAACTCCAGGCCCCGTCTTTCAACGAGCATCTTGCTCCAGCGGGAGATGGGACGATTGTAGCTGACGCCACCGCTCAGACCGATGTGCTTTACCCCTTCGTCCTCGGCCGCCTCGACGGCGATGTCCACCAGTCCAGAGAGCATGGCATAGGTCATGCTTCCCGCCCTATCGGCGACGGAACCGGACGAATCCATCATGCAGCGGAACATCTCCGGTGTGTCGATGACGTTTCCCTTGCGGACGGTCGGCACCAGGTCCGACCGCTTCGCCTTCTCCAGCCACTTCTCCAGCTTCATGGCCGGTTCGCCGTCGTAGCTGCGATACTGGCATATGTCGTGATAATATGAGATGGCGTCCAGGACCCGGCCGAACGAAGTGCTGGTACCGGCCCGGGGCATCATCTTACGGAACAGTTCGGCGTCCTTCTCCGGGAAGTGGTCCAGTCCCCCTCCGGTAAGCTCGGCCATGGCGAAGGCCAATCTCCGGACGTCATAGACGGCCTTCTCGCCGCCCAACAGCGGTATCTCCCTCAGGTGTCCGATGCGCCGGTAATCCTTGAGGTCCGAGAAGAGCACTTCCCCTCCCCAGGCCACACCGTCATCGCCGTATCCCGTGCCATCCAGGGTCAGGACCACCATCTCCGGCAGCTGTGATTCGACGAGCAGGGCGGCGGCGTGGGCGTGGTGATGCTGAACCTCCACCGCCTCTATCCCAGCCTCCTCGGCCAACCTCTTGGCCAGCCTCCGAGCGGAGTGTCCGGGATGAAGGTCCATGCCGATGGCGTTCAGTCCCTCCGCTCCCAGCAATCGCCTCAGGTACTTCAAGCCCTCATCCAGGAATTCCAGCACCCCGGGCGAGGTGGCATCGCCGATGTACTGGGTGGCGTAAAGGCGGCCATCGAAGGCCAAAGCGCCGGCCAGTCCTTCCTGGGCACCCACGCCGATGGCCGTTCCCTTCAATGGAAGCTCTATGTAACTGGGGATATGTCCTCTGGACTTGCGCAGATAGTAGGTCTTGCTCCCGAATGAACGCACCACCGAATCGTCGCAGCGGTTGATGATCTCCCGGTCATGCATCAGATACATGTCCGCTCCCAGCATCAATGCGTCCTTCTCCCGCAGCACCATCGGCTCCCCGGGAACGTTGGCCGATGTCATCACCAAGGCGTCCTCCTTCAGGTAATGGAACAGCAGGTGCTGCATGGAGGTGTAGGGAAGGAATACGCCGATGTTCCCCAGTCCAGGCGATACCAGTTCCGTGATATCGTTCTCTATCTTGTCCACCAGCACTATCGGCCTATGGCTGGATGTGAGCAGCTCCAGATCATGAGCGGTAGGCCGGGCGTATCGCTTGAGCGCTTCCAGGTCCCGCACCATTACGGCGAAAGGTTTCTCTTTCCTCCGATACCATTCTCTCAGAGGTCGCAAACGGTCCAGGGAACAGCATAGATGCATGCCTCCCCAGCTCTTGGCCACTCCGATCCTTCCCTGTTGTAATCCCCAGGCGAACTTGGCTATGGGGTCCTCGTAGTCCCTGCGCCCTTCCGCGTCCAGAAGGTAATAGCGGGGACCACAGACCGGGCAGGTGATGGTCTGATGATGGAAGCGTCTGTCATCCGGGTCCTCATATTCCCGCTGGCATTCCGGGCACATGGGGAACGGTCGCATGGAGGTCTTCTCCCGGTCGTACGGAAGGTCCTCGATGACCGTGAATCGTGCACCACAATCAGTGCAGTTGGTGAACGGATAAAGGTAACGCCTGTTCCCCGAACTAAGCATCTCTTCGAGACAGGATGGACAGACCGCCGTGTCGTTGGGGATACCAACTCCCCTCGACCCTTCCTGGCTAGGCACGATGACGAAACCCATCTCCTTCAAACGCCGATCGGGCAGCCCTTCAGAGATGACCATGTCATCCAAACGGGCCAGGGGCGGCAGCGCCGCCTTCAATCGAGAAATGAACTCCTGGGGGTCCCCGTCGATCTCGATGACCACGTTGGAACCGTTGTTCTGCACGTAACCGTGTAAACCCATTGATCTGGCCAGGCGGTGGACCGTGGGACGAAAACCGACTCCCTGGACCACTCCTCGCACGGTGACGCGCATACCCCTTTCCATCCTACCCCAGATATATATCTCTTCGGTTGAAAACGGAACGCACGATGCATAAATATCCGTATCCCGTTCCTACCAGGGATAACATGAGCGAGGTACCTGAGGGACTCCATTACACCAAGGACCACGAATGGACGAAGGTCGAGGGCGATGTTGCCACCGTGGGCATCACCGACCATGCCCAAGAGGAACTGACCGAGTTCGTTTACGTACAATTGCCCAAGAAAGGGGTCCAGGTCAAGAAGGGAGACGTTCTGGCGATCGTAGAGAGCGTCAAGAACACCGCCGACGTCTACGCTCCGGTCTCCGGCGAGGTCGTCGATGTCAACGCCCCCGTGGACGACGATCCGGCGCTCATCAATGGATCACCTTACGAAAATGGATGGCTGGCCAAAATAAAGATGTCCGACCCGTCGGAGCCCGGCAAGCTCATGGACGCCGCCGCCTACCGTCAGCACATCGGTGAGTGATCAGTACTCCAGATATATGTTCTGGGCTAGACAGGCCTCTCGCAGACGCTGCGTGAAACCCTCCTCGTCCTCTAGCAAAACCTTGAGCGCCTTCCAGGTCTCGGTGCAATTCTTGTATTCTATGCCGACCATATCATGGATGATGAGATCGACCCGCTTTCGATTGTCTACGTCGATGGTCAGACCGGCCCTTTTAAAAACAGCGTCAAGGTGCCGGAAATAGCAGGTCATGCTGAATAGAATGGACGTGCTAAGAATAAAAATGTTTCATCTCACTGATACAACATTTAATCAGCTTTCAAACGCAACTTGATAGGATAACATGACGACGAAGTTGCAGGTGGGGGACGCGGCCCCGGACTTTGAGATGCTTGACCAAGATGGAAGGACCGTGAGTTCCAAGGACATACGCGGGGAGAAGGTGCTAGCTTTGTACTTCTATCCCAAGGATTTCACCAAGGTGTGCACCATGGAGGCGGTGGCGTTCCGTCAGATGCACGAACAGTTCCAGGCCGCCGGGGCCGAGGTCATAGGCGTTTCGGCGGACGATGTCCAGACGCACAAGGAGTTCGCCACGGAGCACGAACTGACCTTCCGTCTCCTGAGCGATGAGAAGAACGTGCTGCGCAAGGCGTTCGGCGCCTTCGGCATCGGCGGTACCGCCGCTCGCACCACCTACGTCATCGATCGCGAGTGGAAGATACGTCTGGTCTACAGTTCCCCGCTGCGCTCCAAGGAGCACGCCGAGGAGGCGTTGAGGGCGATCAAGGCGCTGTGATCAGGCGCCCGCCGCTTCCAGCACGTTCCCGCACTGGCACTTCTTCCTCTCCACCGGTATCTTCGGCAAGGTGTTCGCCAGAAGTGTCCTGATCTTGTCCATGTTGTCCGCCATGGTCTTCAGGATGGTGGCGGTATCCACGGGGTGGTCCGCCCACACGTCGTAATCGGTGATCATGGCCAAGCTCGTGTAGCACATCTCCATCTCTATGGCAAGTGCGCATTCGGGCGCCAATGTCATTCCGATCACGTCGGCGAACGCCCGGTACATCCTGCTCTCCGCTCTGGTGGAGAATCGTGGGCCTTCGATGCACACGTAGGTTCCCGCATCATGGCAAGGTATCTTGGCCTTCTTGGCCTCCTTAACGAAAAGGGAGCCGACCTCGGGGCAGAAGGGGTCGGCCGCCCCTACGTGCACCGTCCTTGGCCCATCGAAGAAGGTATAATCGCGGCTCTTGGTGAGATCGATGAACTGGTCGATGATGGCGATCTCCCCTGGCTTGTACTCTTCCTGCAGGGACCCGACGGCGCAAGGGGATATCACCCTCTCCACGCCCAATTGCTTCAATGCATAGATATTGGCGCGATAGTTGATCATGTGCGGAGGGATGATGTGCCCGCGACCGTGCCGGGGCAGGAAGGCGACGGGAACCCCCTTCAGCTCACCGATCTGTATCTCGTCCGAAGCCGCCCCGTAGGGGGTATGCGGACGCACGGTCTCCTTCAACTCGAACATCTCGGGGTCGTATACCCCAGTACCGCCGATGATCCCTATCCTGGCCTTCATTTTACTCCGTTGAGATACGGTCATCGGGATTATTAAATTGCGCATGCGCGGACCGATCTTATGGATGTGGATAGGCTTCGAATAAAAGCTTCCGTTACTACGAACCAAGCGACCATATCTTATTTTATATCCACATAATTCCCTTTCAGGAAAGTTATGTTGGAGAAGAACGAGGTTAACCCTATATGGGCCTGTCGGGCCTTTCCAGCCTTCCCCGTGGTATTGGCCGCGGTCGGCGACGGTAACGGTAACAATAATGTTCTGACCATAGCGCTGGTGCACATGTTCTCCTTCAACCCTCCCGTACTGGGCATAGGTGTCTCCCCGGCACGGCACAGCTTCGAGTTGATGGAGTCGAGCGATGATTTCTCCATCAACATACCTGGAAAGGATCTCGTGGAGGAGGTCCTTTATTGCGGGCAACGTTCCGGGCGAGAGGTGGACAAGTTCGAGGACTGCGGTTTCGTGGCCTCTCCTGGCAAGAAGATCAAGTCTCCGACCATCGCGGAATGCATGGTCAACCTGGAATGCATCAAGCGGCAGAGGATCGACGCCGGGGACCATATATGGTATCTGGGCGAGGTCGTGCACGCCGAAATGGCCAAGGATGCCGACCGGGAGAAATCCCTCATGTACTGGTCCGGTGAGTTCCGGGTCCTGGGCGATGTCATCCGCCGCCGTTAAAAAGCTTTATTAGCGCCCAATCCCAAGGTTTACCCAGGTGTTTCAATGGTAAACATGGACGACAAGGTCGATATCGACCATATGGGCGCCTTGATGTCCCTGCCTCCGGCACCGGTGGTGCTGGTGGGGGTGGGGGGCAAGGAGATCAACGTCATCACCGTAGGAATGTTCAACGTGTTCTCGGTGCGGCCGCCGATCGTCGGCATAGCCGTCACCACCTCTCGTCAGAGCTACAAGTTCCTGGAGGAGAACGATGAGTTCACCATCAACATTCCGGGGAAGGAACTCCTGGAGCAGGTCATCATCTGTGGGGAGAAGAGCGGAGCGGACACTGACAAGTTCGAGCTCACCGGGCTCACCCCGGTCAAAGGCAAGCGTACCAAGGCTCCGCGCATAGCCGAGTGCCTGCTGAACATGGAACTGAAGAAGACACAGTCCTTCGAGATCGGGGACCACACCTGGTATTTAGGCGAGATCAAGCACACCGACATCACTTCCGATTACGATCGCAGCAAGGCGTTGCTGTATCGGGACGGGGAATATTGGACCGCTGGTGAGCGACCGATCAAGAAAAGAGAGTGATCACGACGGCAAGGACGCCTTGAGGAACGAGCCGAACACCTTGACGCAGGAAGCGCTCTGGCGCAGGTCCTCCAGGGCCTCGGCCACCTTATCGTCCTTCACATCCCCGTCAAGGTCCAGGTAGAACACGTACTCCCAGGTCCTTCCGCGCCATGGTCGGGATTCCAACTTGGTGATGTTGACACCGTGAACGGCGAAGGTCTTCAAGCAATCGAAAAGCGCTCCAGGCTGGTTCCGGGTGGTGAACGCCAGGGCGGTCTTGTTGCCAGCTACCGGCGAGCCTTTCCTGGACAGCACGAAGAAGCGGGTGATGTTGTCCTGTACGCTCTGAACGTCCTCCAGCAATACCTTCATGCCGTAGGCGCTGGCGGCGCGTCGGCTGGCGATCGCCGCCTCTTCGATGAGGCCGCGCTCCCGCACCATTCGCACCGATCCGGCCGTGTCGAACGCCGGCACCTTCTGCCATTCCGGGTGTGAGGACAACAGGTCCCGGCATTGTGCCAGTGCCTGAGGGTGACTGTAAACTAGCTGAACGTCCTGCAGTTCCGCGTCCGGATGTCCGATGAGACAATGCCTTATCCGCACCATGACCTCACCGACCACCCGCAGGTCGCTTTGGAACAGCAGGTCGTTGGCGGTAGTGACGCTGCCCTCGATGGAATTTTCCACCGGCAGCATTCCCAGGTCCGCACGTCCGCTCTTCACCGCATCGAAGAGGTCCATGAACTCGGCGCACTCCGAGGTGGTGGCGCTCTTATCGTAGGCGAAGACCGCGTCCTCGCTGTAAGCTCCCTTGACCCCTTGGAACGAAACGATCATCTCAGCACCCGAAAAGTTCTTCGTGCACCGCCCTGGTGGCCTTTTCCAGGTCCGCCTCGTCCACGGTGAAGTGGTAGGCGACCAGTGAAGCGCCGGCGGAGATAAGTCCGACGTTCACGTTCTCCTTGGCCACGGCATTGAAGACCCTGGAGGCCAATCCCTTATGGTGGCCCAGACCTTCGCCGACGATGCACATCAGGGCGAAATTGGCGTGCGTCTCCATGCGGGTGACGCCTCCCTCGGTCAGCACCTTCTGGGCCTTGGCCACGTCCTTCTTGTCCACCAGCAGCGCGATGCAGGTCAGCGACGTGACCACGCTGTATATGTTGACCTCCGCTTCCCGGAGCAAGGAGGCGATGTCCGCCAGTACGCCTAGCTTGTAGCCAGTGCCTTCGCCGAAGACCTTGACCAAAGAGAGGTTCTTCATACAGGAGATGGACTTGATGCTCCGATCGCCGTTCTTTCCGGAATCCTTGATGGCCGTTCCCGGCGCTTCCGGACGGAAGACGTTCTTCACCCGTATCTCGATGTTGCCCGAACGGGCCGGTTCCATGGTCATGGGGTGGACGACCTTGGCACCGAAGTAAGCCAGTTCCGCCGCTTCGTCGTAGCTCAACTGCGGTATCGATCGGGCGGAGGGAACGATCTTGGGGTCCACGCTCATGAACCCGTCCACGTCCTTCCATATCTCCAGCACGGAAGCGCCCATGGCATTGGCGACGGCGGCGGCGCTGTAATCGCTGCCGTTGCGACCGAAGACGGTGACGCTGCCTTCCGGCGCTCTGCCGAAGAACCCGGTGATGACCGGCGTCACACCATCCTGCAGCCCCTTCATGAGCTTGGGGCGTATGGTCGAACGCGTGGCCTCCATGTTCACCATGGCGGTCCCGTACTCACCATCGGTGATGATGCCCAGTTCATCCGCGTCCACGGGCTTGGCCTTCATGCCCATTTCGTTGAGCAGGGCGGCCACGATGATGACGGACAGGCGTTCCCCGAAGCATTGCACGTAATCACGGATGCGAGGGTTCACCTCCTCGATGTAGCAGGAGCCGTAGAGCATACGTTCTAGCTTGACCAGCTTTGCCACCAGCTCTTCCACGGCCTGGGCCTGGCACTTCTCAGTGGTAAGGGCATCGTCGACCAGATCGGTGTGCACCTTGCTGACGGCCTTCATGAAGGAATCCACGTCCTCCTCGGTATGGGTACAGGAGATGAACTGCACCAGCATCTCGGTGACGCCGGAGACGGCGCTCAGAACGACGGCCTTCTTCTCCTTCTCCGCGACGATGATGCCGGCCACCTGGCGCATGGACTCCCCGGTCTTCAGCGAGGACCCGCCGAACTTGAGGACCTTCAGGCGCGACCCCTCCTCTTCACTATCTCCTGGGGCGTCTCGATCAGGGCGCGGTCCGCTTCTTGCTGGCTAAGTCCCGCGGCCAAGGCTATCTGCATCGCCGTTGCCAGGTCCATAAGGTCCCCCGGTGCGTGAGCGTCGGTGTTGACCACCATACGCGCTCCGGCCTGCTGGGCCATTCTGGCCACGTGTCCGTTGGTCTTGCAGTGCGATCCCCTGGAGGTGATCTCCAGGACCACACCGTTGTCCCTGGCCAATTGCGCCTCCTCCAAGGTGATGAACCCGGGGTGGGCCAATATGTCCACATCAGGGTTCTTGACCGCGGCCAGGTTGGTCCCCCTCTCCACAGGTTCGCTGATGGTCTCTCCGTGGATCACCACTATCTCCGCTCCCAGCTTTCGGGCGCGGAGGACGACATCGTCGATGCGGCGCGCTGGTACGTGGGTTATCTCCACACCGCATAGCACCTTCATGCCCCAATCCGCTGCCAGCTCCGCGTCCCTACGAGCTTCTTGAATGATCCGCTCCATGTTGCTCAGGGAGGCGTGATCGGTGAAGGCCAAGGTCTTGGTCCCCTTGACCAAGGCGCGGCGGGCCAGCTCGATGGGCAGCAGTTCGCCGTCGCTCAATAGGGTGTGGGTGTGCAGTTCGGCTCTCATTTCCTCCTCTCCGCTAACTTACGATAAACGTCCTCCCAGCCGATCTCCATGCCCTCCACTGCCACCATCAGGTGATAGATGAGGTCGGCGACCTCCCAGGACTGCTCCTTCGTCTGGTGGTTCTTGGCGGCCAAGAGCACCTCGGCCGCTTCTTCCACCACCTTCTTCAGGCGCTTGTCCTCGTCGGCGAACAGTTTACTGGTGTAACTTCCTTCGACCGGGTTCGTCCTCCGGTCCCGAACGACCCTGAGCAGTTCGGGCAGCACGGCCATGGTACCATCCACGTCGCCGTAGACAACTTCGTCAAAACAGGACATGCGGTCCAGGTGGCAGGCCACGCCGGTCTGCTTCACCCGGACCAGCAAGGTGTCCTGATCGCAATCCAGCTGTATCGATACGATCTCCTGCACATGGCCGGAGGTCTCCCCTTTCATCCACTGTTGCTGTCGGGAACGGGAATAAAAATGGGTGTACCCGGTCTTCAGCATCTTTCGGTACGCTTCCTCGTTGGCGTAGGCCAGCATCAGGACCTCGTTGGTCTCGTGGTCCTGCACGATGACTGGCAACAGACCGTTGGCATCGAACTTCGGGTTCATCTCACTTCCACCCCTTTTTCCCTCAGATATTGTTTGACGTCCTTTACGGTGCACTGCCCGTAGTGGAATATGGACGCAGCCAAGGCCGCCTCGGCCTTGGTCTGCTGTAATACCTCTAGAATGTGCTCCGGGGAACCGCATCCTCCAGAGGCTATGACCGGGATGTTCACCGCTTCGGCCACCGCCTTGGTCATGGCGATGTCGTAACCGTCCTTGGTACCATCGGCGTCCATGCTGGTCAGGAGTATCTCTCCGGCGCCGCGGTCCTCTACCTCTCTGGCCCACTGCAGCATGTCCAGATCGGCGTTCTTCCTTCCGCCGTGGGTATAGACCGTCCAGGAGCCCCCCTGGCGTTTGGCGTCTATGGCAACGACGACGCACTGGCTGCCGAAGTCCTTGGCGCATTCGGAGATGATCTCCGGCTGCTGCACCGCCACCGTGTTCATCGAGACCTTGTCCGCCCCGGCGTTAAGCGCGGCCCGCATGTCGCTCTTCTCACGAATACCGCCACCGACGGTCAGCGGGACGAAGAGCTGTTTGGCCGTCTCCTCGACGATATCAAGCAGAGTGCGTCTCCCTTCGGCGCTGGCAGAGATGTCCAGGAAGACGATCTCGTCCGCTCCCTGCTTCTCGTACGCCGAGGCCAGTTCCGGTGGGTAGCCCACATCCTTCAGGTCCAGGAACTTGACGCCCTTGACCACAGTGCCGTTCCTCACGTCCAGACAGGGAATGATCCTCTTGGTCAAACTCATTTTCCGCTCACCTTAGGCCGGTCCTTGGTGCTCAGCTCGCTGCCCCTCGGCCTAACCGCCGATCGCAGAGCTTTGCCCAGGGCCTTGAAGGTGGCCTCGATGATGTGGTGTTCGTCGCTGCCCCGTATGATCATCACGTGCAAGGTTATGCCCGAGGACATGGCGAAGCTGCGAAAGAAGTGAGTGTAGAGCGTGTCGGGGCAATCGATGTCCGCGTACGGCCGCTCGATTATGTCCACCGCCACCTGGACCAGGGCATCGTCCATGGGGACCAGTGAGGAGGCCATCCGCTCGATGGGGCTATCGCCCAGACATTGCCTCAGGGTCTTCCCGAGCACGATGGCCACGTCCTCCACCAGGTGGTGCTCGTCATCGCCCTCGGCGCTGATCGTCAGATCGAAATTGGCATATCGCCCTAGGGTCTCCAGCATATGGCACAGGAACTGTTCCTCGCACTCCACCTTCGTCTCGCCCTTGCCATCCAGGTCCAGCTTGAGGCGCACCTCGGTCTCCCGTGTCTTGCGAACCACTTCGGCTTTCCTGTCCATGCCATCATCTCCAGATAACTTGATGATTCAATTTTCCAGTATAAAGTGCTAATCCCACCACGGACTCCTTTACGCCCATCCCGTTCAGCAGATCGATGTCCCGTTGGTCGGTCACGCCGCCGGAAACTATGGTCAGGTGCGGGCATTCGGTGATGAACCCACTGACCGCCTGGGCGTCGATGCCTCTGACCTGACCTTCCACGTCCACATTGGTGTAGAGCACCCCGGCCAGAGGCATATCGGCAATGTCGGCGAAGACATCTTTCAGCTCCAGGCCGGAATCCTTCTTCCAACCGTGCGTCTGGATCCTGCCGCCCTTCATATCCATGGCCAGGACCATACTTCCGGGGTGCTTGAGGGACATCATCCTCAGCCAGGCAAGGTCCTTCAAACCCTTCGTGCCGACGATGACGCGGTCCGCGCCGCAATCCAGGTAGTATTCGGCCACTTCGGTGGAACGGATGCCCCCGCCCACCTGCACTGGCACTTTGGAAGCGGAGATCACCCTGCGGATGATCTGGGCGTTATGTCCCCGGCCCAGGGCCGAGTCAAGGTCTATCAGGTGCAGGCGGGGGGCGCCCTTGCCCTCCCAGTCCCTGGCCACGTTCAGGGGATAGGGCAGCACCACCTGCTCCGTGCCCGGAACGCCGCCGACCAGCTGTACCACGCGGTGGTCCAGGATGTCCACGGCGGGAATGATCATCATCGGCATCCCTCCGCAAAGCTCAGGAAATTTGAAAGGAACTTCAGGCCGGCGGTGGAGCTCTTCTCCGGGTGGAACTGGGTGCCGTAGGTGTTGCCCTTGCGGAACAGCGTGGGTATCTTCCCGTAGAAATCGGTGTGGCCGATATCGGAGTAATCCTCCGGTTGACCATGGAACGAGTGGGCGAAGTAGAAGTGCGGGTCGTCTATGCCGTTCATGATGGCGTCGTCTGAGACCACCTGGTTCCAGCCCATGTGCGGTATGCGGGGAGTGTGCAATCGGACGACCTTCCCCTGCAGGTACCCGAGCCCGGGATTCTCACCCTCCTCGCTTTCCTGGAAAAGGACCTGCATGCCGATGCAGACGCCCAGGCAAGGTACTCCGGCCTGCAGTCTGGAGACTATGCGCTCCCTGAAAGGCTGCATCCGCTCCATCGTCTTATCGAACGCCCCGACCCCGGGAAGCACGATGCAGTCCGCTTCCGATAACAGGGACATGTCCTCGATCACGTCGACCTTGGCCCCGCAAAGCTCCATGGCCTTGCGGATGCTGTGCAGGTTGCCCACACCGTAATCGGCCAGGGTGACCTTCAGCGACATTCCTCCAGCACCTCCCTCGTTTTGCTCAGCAGGGTGGCGTTCATCTCCCTGGTGCCTATGGTCGTCCTGACGCAGTTCTCCAGGCGGCGTACCTTGCCGAAATCGCGTATGAGGACGTTCTTGTCAGAGAGCTTCCTGGTAAGATCGTCCGAAGGTATCGTGGAACGGAAGAGCACATAGTTGGCCTCGGAGGGGTAGACATGGAAGCCCAGATCTCTCAAGCCCTCTTCCAGATAGGGTCTCTCCTCCTTGACGACATTGACGCTGCGCTCCAGGAACTCCCGGTCCTTAAGGGCGGCCATGGCCACCCTCTCGCCGATGGCGTTCAGCGAGTAGGGGATCTTCACCCGTTGCATGGCGTCGGCCATATCCAGCCCGGCGGCCAGATAGCCGATGCGCATTCCGGCCAGGCCATAGGCCTTGGAGAACGTCCTGGTAACGATCAGATTGTCGTACTTCTCCACCAATGGTATGAACGAGGCGCCGGTGTACTCTCCGTAGGCCTCGTCCACCACTACCGGGCGGTCGCTTCCCTCGATGATCGCCCTGACGTCGTCCATGCGAAAGGTGTTGGAAGTGGGATTGTTCGGGGTGCATATCAGCACCACCTTGCCCTTGGTGGAGTTGATGGCCTCGACGTCCAACTGGAAATCATCGTCCAGGTCCACCGTCACGGTATTCCCGCCGTTGATCTTGACGAAGAAGGAGTGCAATACATAGGCCGGGTGCGCCGTGATGACCGTCTCGCCCGGTTCCACGAAGGTCTTGATGATGATGTCAAGGGCCTCGTCGGAACCGTTGCCGACCACGAAATTGTCAATTTTCAATCGGTAGAGGTCGGCCAAAGCGCTGCGCAGACCATCTCCGTAGGTGCTGGGATACTGTCCCATGTCCAGGTTCAAGCATTCCTGCAGAGCCTTCCGTCCGGCGGGGTTGGTGCCCAGGGCGTTGGTGCTGGTGTCCATGCGGAGCTTGCTCCCCACCTTGGGGTTGTAGTAGAGCTGCAGGTCCCGGCAGGTGGACCGTATCCAATTCTTGTCCATCAGGGCACCTCAGGGGACCATGCGGTCGATGGGGATGAGCAGTATTCCCGTCGCCCCCATGCGCTTCAAGCGGTTGATGGCCTCGTAGGCGTCCGATTTTTCGATGACCACGTGCACCGCGACCACGTCATCCCGGCCGATGATGTTCATGATGGTCGGTCCAGCGATCCCCGGGAAGGCCTTCCGTACCTCCTCCAGAGAGGTCTTTGGAACGTCCGCCATGAGATACTTCTTGTTCTCGGCCTCGGTGACGCTGTGCATGGCGGAAATGATCTCCTCCACCTGCTGCCCGCAACCTTCGTACGCTTTACGGTTAGCTATCACCACTGCCTGGGATTCGGCGATGACCGCCAGCTCCCGCAGGTGGTTCATCTTCAGCGTGGAACCGCTGGATACCAGGTCGACGATGATGTCCGCCACGCCCAGGTGGGGCGCTATCTCCGCCGCACCGGCGATGTAGGCGATCTCCACCCTCTTTCCCAGCTTATCAAAGAACTTGCGGGTCATGTTGGGGAACGAGGTGGCGACGATGATGTCGTCCGGCAGGTCCTCCGGCGTCTTGACCTTCATAGCATCGGGCACTGCGATCGACAGACGGCAGCGGCCGAAGTTGAGCTTGTAGGGAACGACCACGTCCAGGCCAGATTCCAACACCAGGTCCAAACCGGTGATGCCCACGTCCACCGCGCCGCTGTGCACGAACTTGACGATGTCCTGGGCCCGGAGGAACATGACCGCCAGGTCTTGGCGTTTGATATTGGCGTAGAGCCTGCGCTCATCGCCGTTCTCGATCTCCAGTCCAGCGTGTTCGAGGATCTCTACGGACCGCTCGCTCAGCCTTCCTTTGTTGGGTATGGCCAGCCTGAGTGTCATATGATAACCCTTGGCAATACCACTTCAATGGACAATTGCTACTTATATTTACTGACATTCTGGTCATGTACGCGCGCCCGTCCTGGACAAGTGTCAGGAATGGCTGTATTTCGTTCCTTCTCCTCTTAGGCGGTATCAGTAATAATTTTCAAATAATCATAACACTCATGCCCGCGGCATGAAAACGGACTTCGATTGGCATTCTGCTTGGGAGTCCGCTCGTTCCCGGCTTCCATACCACGCCTTCCCGGTGGAACGTTCCCGCCTGGTCCAGCATTGGGACCGCATCTCCACCTATTACGATTCCGAGGCCATGGGGCTTATCGATCAGCGTCTCTGGGACATATTATGCCAGGATGGGGTAGTTCCGTCGAAGGGAAGGGTGCTGGACATCGGCTGCGGCACCGGCGCGCTGACGGAAAGGTTCGCTTCCCTGGGGGGAGTCGTCGTCGGCCTGGACATATCCCCTGGTATGCTGTCGATGGCGCGTGAGAGATGCTCGCCCTGGAACAACGTGGAACTGACCTGCCAGGACTGGACATCCTTCTCCGGCGGGAGGGATTTTGACCTGGTGTTCTCATCGTTCTGTCCGGCGGTGGACGGCCTCGACTCGATCCTCAGGATGGAGGCGTTGAGCAGAGGCGGATGTTGCCTGGTCTCGCTCGGCGGTCATTCGGGGGACACCATGGCCTTCGAGATCTGGGAGGAACTGGGATATGCCGGCATGTCCATGGAGGGTTTCGACCCCCTCTTCCCGTACTTCGCCCTGAAGGACATGGGTCGGTGCCCGGTGCTCAAGAGCTTCGATGTATGCGAGGAATCACGGATCTCCCGGGAGGGCATGATGGAACACCTGGTCTCCTACTTCTCATTGTTCCAGGACGTCACCCCCCAGATGTTGCTGGCGATAGAGGAAGGCGTATCGCGCCGGGTCCGGGGCGATCATCTGACCCTTAGGGAGGAGAGGACCGTGAGCGTTCTCCACTGGTCTCCTTTCGGCCCTAGCGGCCGTACCATACCCGGGTGATCTTGTCCTCGGGGACGGTGCACTTGATCAGGCGGGGGACATCGCCGGCCATGCCGAGCTTCCCATTGATCATCGTCAGGGCGCCGCGGACGCCCTCTATGCTGAGGACCTTGCGCAAAGCCCTCTCTATCGTCTCATGGTCATCGTCCACGATCATGTTGCCCAGCTTCGTGGCGCAGGCATCGGCCAGGGCGACCTCCGTCGAGATGACCGTGGCCAGGTCCGCCTTGCCCAATGAAATGGACGGTCCGACGGTACCGGAGGAGGTGCATATGCCCAGCATCCCCCGTGTCGGCGGCACGTCGAGCGCGATGTACTTGGGCGATATCTCTCCGGCGTACAGTCCTACGGTGATCGTCTTGGAGGACCGCATGGCGATGTCCCCTCCGTTATCCACCATACAGTGGGTGCAGCCGGCCTTCGTCATGGCCAGCACGGCCTCCTCGCCTATCGCCCCGGCCACC
The DNA here is from genome assembly GCA_035527755.1 of Methanomassiliicoccales archaeon. Lineage (NCBI taxonomy): Archaea > Methanobacteriati > Thermoplasmatota > Thermoplasmata > Methanomassiliicoccales > Methanomassiliicoccales archaeon. Next base: position 35,801 of record DATKZX010000014.1, read on the forward strand.
GTGGCCATCGGTCCTACGTTGGCCTTCTCCGCTGCCAGGCACATACGTCTGATGATCGGGGCCATCTCCGGGCGTGGGGGATATGGGTCAAAGGTGGTGCGGAAGAAGGGGTCCAGGGCGATATAGGACTCGATATTCTTTCTGGCGTCAAGGATGGCCCTTTCCGCGATCGGTATGTAATCATCCGCCGCTTCGATGGTCACGGCGCTCTCGCGATACTCAAAATGTTTTCTCATATGCGGAACGTCATTGCTCCAGGGGGACAGGCGTCGATGCACATGCCGCAGGCGATGCACTTGTCCGCGTCATAATGCACCTTCCACGTGATCCTATCCACGGTGAGCGCTTCCACGGGGCAGATGGAGATGCACATGCCACAGTGGGTGCATCGCTCCTCGTTCTTCTCCACGTAGTTGACCAGTTCCTTGACATCGACCTTGCTCTCGTTCAGGAAGCGGACGGCGTCCTTGATGTTGGGCGTTTTCCCTTCCACTTCCATAAGCAGACGACCTCCCATTTCCTTGACCTCGGCGCGCAGGATGTTGATCTTAAGATCGTAATCCCTTACCAGCCGGTAGACGAGAGGCTCGTTGACGAGCTCAGGGCTGAATCCCAGCATGAACTTCTTCCTGGCCATCAGATCGCCTCCTCTTTAGAGCGGACTTCCAAGGTGCCCATTCCCCTTTCCCGGGGCAGCGGGGCCACCGGCTCCGTCAATGTGAACTCACCGTTCTCGATGCGCTGAGCTAGCGTCTCGGCGATCTGCTTGGCCTTTAGATAACTGGAAAGCGAGGACGTGCGAATCTCCTTGCCGAACAGTTCGATCTTACCGGAACGCAGTTCAGCGTAGGAGGCGTGCTTGATCGGTTTCCGGTTCCGGGATTGAACGGAATAGTCGATTATGGGGGCGAAGATCTGCTCGTCGCTGATCGTCGTGGCCTTCAGCACATTTTCGTCCAGGATAGGGATAGGTAATCCAACGCCCACGGCCAGTGAGACACCGTAACCGGGGAACCGCAGCGCCCGGATGAAATCGGATGACATCCCCCGCAGGTCGCCGATGGTGGCCAGGGTCCTAGCCCCGCCCATGGGCACGTCGGACTGCGTCTCCACGTTGGTCTTGAACTGCGTCCCCTCCCAGGCGACGTAGCCCGTACCCCCGCCCAAGAAGATGCGGGTGCCGATGCCAACGGTGCGCAGCGTGGGGTCGTTCAGCAGCGGGGACAGCTGTCCGGCGCTGGAATAGGTGATGTTGCCGTAGTTAGGCAGCAACTTGCCCATGTAGGTGAACAGGGTCCGCTCGGAGGAGTTCGTTCCCGCGCCGTAGTTCTGGTAGCCGTTCCTGGGATTGAAAAGGTAGGCCTGGTTGATGCTGTTCAAAGAAACGTAGGTATCGATGTCCTTTCGGGGATAGCAGTCGCTCCCGCTGGACCTGGCCTTCAACCGGACCGGTCTTCCGGATATGAGGTCCTCGATGACATGCGCCCCGCCGTACTCGGCGTGGTCGTCCTCCTTGAGCTCCGTGGCGCCGATGTAAGCGTCCACCGCGGCGATGCCAGAGTAGGCGGGAACGTCGTTCAACGTCACTTTCTGCATACGGATCGGCGGTTCAGAATGGCCGAAGTTCAGGAAAGCTCCCGAGGAGCACATGGCGCCGAAGGTGCCGGTCGTAACAACGTCCACTTCCTTGGCCGCTCGCTCCAATCCCTCGCTCTGGACGAATGGTATGACCTCTTCAGCGGTCATGACCACCACGTCTCCGTCCTTGATCTTCTGATTGATCTCCGCGACCGTCCGCTTCATCCGGAACCTCCTCAGAGGAGCTTGCGGGCTACGGCCAGCTCCGCGTTCAGAACGGATCCGCCAGCCCCGCCCCTCAGGGTGTTATGGGAAAGCAACCAGAGCTTGATATATCCTTTGCTCTCGCGCACCCTTCCGACGCTGACGGCCATTCCCCTGGCCCTTTCCGGCTCACCAGCCAACGCATCGGTCGATGGCTGAGGTCGGTTCTCCTCTTGACGTACTATGATGGGGTGTATCGGCGCCGAAGGCAGCTTCAGTCTCTGCGGTTCCGGCCTGAACTCCTCCAAGGCCTTGGCCACATCCTTGGCCGGCGCTTCCTTTCCGAGCTTGAGCACCACTGACTCCAGGTGACCGTCTATGACCGGTACGCGGGCGCAACTGGCGATCATATCGAAGTCGGCCAGGCGGACCTTTCCGTCCTCCAAGGCACCGAGCATCTTGTAGATCTCGGCCTCCATCTTCTCCTCCTCTCCCCTGATGAACGGAACGACGTTCCCCAGAATGTCCATCGAAGGCACGCCGGGGTAACCGGCGCCGGATAACGCCTGGTAGGTCGAGACGTAACAGGCCTTCAATCCGAACTTCTGATAGATCGCCTGCAGCGGTACGGCCAACCCGGTCGTTGAGCAGTTGGCGTTGGTGACGATGAAACCACCGCTGGGGAACGTCGGCTGCGATCGGACCAGTTCCAGGTGGTCCGGGTTCACTTCAGGGATGAGAAGCGGCACGTCCTCTCTCATACGGTGCGAAGCGGCGTTCGAGAACACCGCCACTCCGGCGGCCGCCAGCGAGGACTCGGCGTCCTTGGCCACTTCCGTCGGCAACCCGGAGAACGCTGCCCTGCAGCGTTTGGAGATAGCCTTCACGTCCAGCTGCTCGATCCTGGTATCCAGCGTCCTCTGCTGGAAACGAACGTCCTTGACCCTGAGCACTTCGTTCAAGGTCTTGCCCTCCGACCTCTCGGAGGCGTAAAGGCCTCCTATCTCGAAGTAGGGATGGTCTTCCAGCAACTGCACGAATCTCTGCCCGATCATTCCTGTGGCGCCTAGCACCGCCACCTTTATCTTCGTCATCATTTCACCTCGAAGTATTTTCGGCCTTCCTGCATGATCCTGAACATATGGGCCCGGTCATCCTCCGAACCGGCCTCCTTTACCTCCTTGAGGGCGGAGATCAGGATATCGAGCACCTCCGCGTTGTAGGGGTTCAGGTGCTGTATCTCATAGTAAAGGTCCGGGCTTTCCTGGGAGACACTGCTGCTGGTGTTCATCTGCTTTTCGAACGTCGTCGATGAGGCCGGTCGCAGTTCATTGTACTTGAAACCGCTGTTGTGCAAGGCTTCGAAGAACGCCAGGTTCAAAGCGTGGCTCATTCCCAGCACCACGGCGATGAGCTTGTCGTGGTCCTCCACCAACGATTCCATGACGTTCGCGCCAGTGCCATTCAGCAAAGGCATGAACTTGGATATCGCCTGGTCGGAGCCACAATTGCACAGGATCAGGTTGCGCGCGAAAATGAACGAGGCATCTGGACCGAACAGAGGGTGCACGCTGCACACCAGCAATCCCTGGTCCGCCCCCTCTTTCAGTATATCGATGATAGGGGACTTCACCGACGATATGTCAAAGACCAATCCCTTCGGCTTCAGCCGGAAGATCTTGTGCAGAACGTCGGCGGTGATCGATATGGGCGTAGCTACGCAGATGACCTCGGCCTCCTTCACTCCCTGTTCCAATGAGGCGACCATCGGGAACCCGCCCTTCCGGTGCATGTCCCATACTTTCACGTCGTGACCGCGGGAAGCGAAGAAGCGGCAGAACCACTGACCCATTTTCCCGGCTCCGCCTACCACCAGCACCTTGCGGGGTTTCATAGGGCGGGGCAATCGGGCCTGGGCCTCCACCGATTCCCGGACCAGCAAGGCCGATAGCTCGATGGCCGCAGCCTCGCTGATGCCCACGTCCTTGGCCCGTGCCAGATAGCGGGTGCGTACCTGCTCCTCCACGCGAAGATCGCGAACAGGCAAGGCCTTGTCCACCTTCTCATGTCCCATCGAAAGGGCGATATCCATGCGCCTCCTGATCAGGTCCAGTATCTCGTTATCGATCTCCTCGATCTTCCAGCGGATGCCTTCAACGGCGTCAGTCAATAGTACCACCTCTCATTCCTAGATCGGCCAGCACCAGGGCGGCGCCGGCCTCGATCACCGGCACTGCCCGGGGTGCGATACAGGGGTCATGTCGTCCCTCTATCTTAAGTTCGGTCTGCTTGCCGGTCTCCACGTTCAACGACCGTTGCCCCCTGGCGATGGATGCCGTGGGCTTGATGGCCACGCGGAACACCAATGGCATGCTGTTGGTTATCCCTCCGAGAATGCCGCCGGCGTCGTTCTTGGCCGTTCGAACCTTCCCGTCCACCAGAACAAAAGGGTCATTATGCTTAGAACCGCGCATTCCGGCGGCGGCGAAGCCCGAACCGAACTCGATGCCTTTCACTCCTGGCACAGCGAAGATCATCTTGGAGATCTCTCCTTCCACAGTGTCGAAGAACGGTTCTCCCAGTCCTATGGGCAGACCGTCCACGACACACTGGACGATGCCGCCTACACTGTCACCATCCTCCTTGGCACGCATGATCTCCTCTCTCATCCTCTCGACCATCTCGGGATCGGCGGCGCGTATCTCGTTGGAGCGGGAGAGCAAGGCCTCGGTGACGTCACGTTCCACCTCGTCCCGGACACTTCCTATCTGGCGCACATAGGCGGCCACGCGTATGCCTCTCTCCTCAAGGAGCATCTTGGCGATGGCTCCCGCGGCGACGAGGCCCACGGTCATGCGTCCGGAGAACTGGCCCCCTCCCCGAAGGTCCACGCACTCTGCGTACTTGCTGCGGGCGGTAAGGTCCGCGTGCCCGGGTCTAGGCACGTTCTTGAACTTTTCATACTTCCTGGAATCAGTGTCCTGGTTGACCACCATCAGAGTGATGGGTGCGCCGGTGCTCCGATCGTTTACGATGCCGGAGATCACCTCCACCCGGTCCTCCTCGGCGCGAGGGGTGCCGATCCCCGCGGACGGTCTCCGCAGGTCCACCTCGTTCTGTATCCTGCCGATGTCTATCTGCATGCCTGGAGGCACCCCATCCAGCACCGCACCTACACAAGGTCCGTGGCTGGCGCCGAAAATAGTGAGGCGCAACTCACTGCCTATGGTGTTCATGATATCATCTCCATCTTCGCCCCCAGCGACCTCATGTCCTTCACGAAGTCGGGGTATGAGATGCGATGGCAGTCGCCATCGCTGATGAACGTATCCCCCTCGGCCACCAAGGCCGCCACCGCCGCGGCCATGAGTATGCGGTGGTCCTTCAACGAGCTGACCGTCGCACCCTTCAGGGCGGTATGTCCTCGAACGACGCAGCCGTCCTCCTTCTCTATGACGTCGGCGCCCATGGCCTTAAGGAACGTAGTGGTGGCTGAAATGCGGTCGCTCTCCTTCAGACGCACATGTGCCGCATTGAATATCCGGCTCTCACCTTCCGCCTGAGTGCATAATACGGCTACTATGGGGAACAGGTCCGGGGCGTCGCCCAGGTCGATCTCTCGACCGATCAATCGGCCGCGGGCGCAACGCAGGTCGCCCTTGTTCCAAAGCACCTCCGCCCCCAGTTCCTGAAGGATGTCCAGGAAGCGGCGGTCTCCCTGCCGGTCGTTCGGGTCCAGGTTCCTTACGGTCACCTCTCCGGTGAGAGCCCCCGCCGCCAGCGGAAAGGCCGCCGATGAGAAATCACCCGGTACGGTATAGTCCCGCGGTCGGTACCTTTGACCTCCGGGCACGAAGAAGCCATCGGAGGTGCTCTCCGCCTTGGCGCCAAAGAGCGACATCATATCCATGGTGATGTCCACATATGGTCTGGACTTAAGCGGCGTGGTGAGACGTATGGTGGTGTCCACATCCTTGGCCGCCGAGGAGATGAGCAGGGAAGAGATGAACTGTGAGCTGACATCGCCCCTGATGCTCGTTTCCTCTCCTTTGTTAGGACCTTTGACGATGAGCGGCGCCAGCCCGTTGCCGCGGGTGGACTCGCACCTGACGTCCATCATCGTCAGCGCCTCGATGAGCGGTTGCATCGGCCGACGACGTATGCTCTCGTCCCCGGTCAGCACGGTGGCGCAGGGGATCAGGGAAGCGATACCGGCCATCAGCCTGATGGTGGTCCCGGAGTTCTTGGCGTCGACCACGTCGTCCGGGCATCTCAGATGACCGCCCTCGATGTTCAGTTCGCCCTCCTCTTTCACGATCCCGCCGAAGGACCTCACCGCATCCAGGGTGGCCAACGTGTCCGCGCCTCGCAACGGCCGGCGCAGAACGCTGATCCCTTCGGACAGTAATGCAAGTGTCATGGCCCGGTGGGTATAGCTCTTGGAGGGGGAGGCCAAGACCCGCCCCTCGGTGCGCGATCCGCAGACCTTCAATCTCATGATATCTCCCCCTGGAAGACATCGACCGTCAAGGCCCCCGGTCCCAGGGACTCGGCGACCTTCCTCTCGTCTTCCCGGCTCACCAGGGCGGCCACCGCCGGACCGGTGCCTGAGAGTCCGGCGGCCAGCGAGCCCGCCTCCATGGCCCTGACGGCCATTTCCTGGTCCAATCCCAGGGCGGCGCCGTAGCAGAGAGCGTTCAGCATCATGGCCTTGGCATGCTCCCCCTCCCAGGCCAGTTGAAAGGCCTTCTCCACCAATGGACGGTAGAGGGCGATGCGGGCCCTGGGCAAAGAGCCCTTGCGGATCATACGTTCAGGAACGTGAATGACCACACGGTCGCAAAGGGTCCACTCGTCCCTTCTCAGTAGGACCCTCGCCCCGTTATCGGTGTATACCACCCCTCCCAGAAGCGAGGCCGCGGCGTCGTCCATGGCACCGGTGACCGAAGCGCCGGCCCTGATGGAAACGTCGGCGTTCAATCGCAATATCTCCAGGTCGTCCATCTTTTCCCCCAGGGCGTCCAGGGTGGCCAATATGACGGCGTTGGCGGCGGCGCTGCTGCTCTTGAGGCCGCGGGACACCGGTATCTGGGAACGAGTGCGGATGACCGCCCTTCGTGCGATGGAAAATCGATCCATCACCGCCGAGGCGCACATGGCCGCCAGGTCCGCCGGTTCACCCGGAAGTCCTTCCATCTCCACTTCCGTTCCCTTCCCCGGGAGCAGTTCGACCTCGGCCCAGGTGCGCAGGTCGACGCCGACGGCGCAGCCCTTCCCGGCGGCTATGGCGTTCACGATGGTGATGGCTCCCCTCGCTTCACCGTGGCCTATCAAGGCAGGGCCTCCCGGAAGGCCCTTTCCATGACGTCGTACTCGGCGACCTTTCCGGTCCACAGCTCGAAGGAGGCCAGGGCCTGGTAGATGAGCATGTCCTTTCCGTTCACGGCCACCGCACCTTTTCTAGAGGCTTCGGCCAACAGCGGTGTCACCGCTGGATTGTAGACCGTGTCCATGACGAACTGCCCCTCACGCAGCACGTGGGGGGATATGGACATCTCCTGCGGGAACCCCTTCATGCCCAAGGGTGTGCAGTTGACTATGATATCGTATTGCTTCTCCTCGACCACGCGTCTTCCTACGGCGGTGGTCCCGGAGAACGCCTTGGCCAGTGATTCCGCCTTGCCCATGGTGCGGTTGGTGATGTCCACCTCCGCCCCTTTGGATGCCAGGAAGGAGCATACCGAGCGGGACGCACCTCCGGCGCCGAGCACCAGGGCCATCTTTCCGTTGATGTCCACGCCGTTCTTCTCGAAGGTCCTCTCCACCCCGATCACGTCGGTGTTCCGGCCGATCAGCTTCCCGCCTTCATTGATGACCGTGTTCACCGCACCGATCTTCTCGGCCACAGGGTCCAGGCGGTCCAGGTTCGGTATGATGGTCTCCTTGTGCGGTATGGTGACGTTGAACCCCTTCACGCCCAGGGCGTCCACCACGTCCAGGAACTCGTCCAGTTCATCGCTGAGCGCCACCCATTTAAGATAGATCCCCCGCACTCCCGCGGCATGGAAGGCGGCATTGTGCAGCGACGGAGAGATGGAGTGGTCCACCGGGTATCCCACCAGTCCGGTCACCAGCGGTTCCTTGCCCAGCCACTTCATCGTCTCCAGGTCCAGCTGTCCCGGGGCGGTCTCCTTTCCCGGCCCGGTAGAGGCATAGGCCAAGGTGCACCCCATATTATGCGCCAGGACCCGAGTGACCGTTCCCAGCTCCCCCATGCCTATGATGGTGAAGCGTTCTCGGCTCAGTCCGAACCACATCGCCCCCTCGACCACCTGGTCCAGGTCCTTCATCGTCCGCACGGTGAAGGCCGCCTTGGCCATGTCGGCACGGGCGGAGCATTCCACCAAGGTCTCGATGACCCTGGCCGTGGAAGGGGTCTTCTTAAGGTCGTGGTAGGAGACGATGATCCTGGACGGTTTGAGAAGGTGCGCCCTGGCGATCAAAGGGTGACCGAACTCCAGGTCCACGTCGAAGTCGGCCTCGGCCGCCCTCCAAAGGAACTCCCACTTCTTTTCGATATTTCCCTCCCAGAAGCCTCCCTGGTCCTTCTCCCTCAGGGTGGCGATGCGTCTGACGGGCAGCTCCTTGAAAGGTGTAAGGTCGTCCGGCAGGACCGGCATGGCATCGAATCGGAACTCCAGGGATTCCGCGCCTCTGGTAATGGCGTCCTTGGCCACCGCCAATGCCGAGGCCACGTCGACCTCCGATATAGCCACGCATATCTTGGTCATCTTTCCACTACGCTCTCCTTCACAGCGTGACCGAAGTGCCTTCCTCCTCTCTCCAGGCGGACGAGCACCTTGTCACCTTCCTTAATGTCGGAAATCGATATGGAACCTTCCTTGGTACAAAGACGGATGGTCTCGGCGTTCTGCAGTATGGTGGTGTAACGTCCACCCTCCGCCTCCGCCTCCAACAGCAGCAACGGTCGCACTTCGACCTTGGCCCGGCCGACCACTACCGGTCTGGTTCGTCCGGAAGAATCTACGGCCAGCAGTTCGTCCCCTCCCTTCACTTCAGAGAGGTATTTGGTACGTCCGTCCGATCCCAGCACGTAGGCATGCACCGCTCCGGCGTTGACACGGAACGGTCGGGATGAAACGTATTGCGAGTCCATGGCCTCGCTCTGCACCAGGAACAGGCAGGCCGATTGCGAACCGACCAGCATTCCTTCGCCAACGCTCAGCAGGGAGCAGGTGTCCACGCAAACGCGGTCCCCGACGCTCACCGGACGAACGCTCCTGACCATCGCTTCCATCAACGACACTTCAGAGATCCCCGATCGCCCTAGCACACCGAACTGGTTCAGCTGAGATGGGTCGTTCACCGTTATGGCCAGCCCGTCCACCCCCGTCTCCAGCGTGGTGGCGAACAGTTTGGCCTCCTCCAAAGAGGAGCAAGAGGCGATGACCTTGGTGCTGGTTCCCTGGAACTCGGCGATGAGGTTCTCCAAAGGGATGACCTTCCAATCGTGCGATTCCACCAGCACGTACTCGTGCTTGCCCTTGAACACGGATGCCTTCTCTGAATCCTTGTGGCTCCGTATGGTCAGCACCACGCCTATCTGCTTACCCTCGGCCAGGAGAACGTCGCCCTGTCGTATGATGGGAAAGTACCTGCCGACCTTCTGCAAGGCGGCGTCCTCTTCCCTGAGCACGATGTCGGCGAATCCGGACTCCAAGGCGGAGGTGACCATGCGCTTCCTATCCGTAGCGGACGGAAGATGGTCGGTCCTCACCCAGATGATCTTGCCCTTTCCGGACATGTGATCACTTCAGCAATTGCATGGCCTCTTCGACCTCCATATCCTCAAGCACGATGCCGCTCACGGCCTTGGTGATGCCGATGACGTTCTTGTGCTGGAAGATATTTCGGCCGATGGAGACCCCCTTGCCTCCGGCATCGATGGAATCTCGTACCATCTGCAGAAGCTTCTCGTCAGAATCCATCTTAGGCCCGCCGGCGATGACCACAGGGGCCTGGGCCCCGCGCACCACTTCGCGGAAGGTGTCGATATCGCCGGTGTAACTGGTCTTGATGATGTCCGCCCCCAGTTCCGCCCCCACCCGAGCGCATACCTTGAGCGCGTCGGGATCGTAGGCGTTCTTCATATCCTTGCCCCGGGGGTAGATCATCACTAACAGCGGCATCCCCCATTCATTGCATATCCGGGAGATGTCGCCGAAGTCGGCCAACATATCGTTCTCGTAATCATTACCGATGTTAACGTGTATGGAGACGGCGTCGGCCCCGATCTTCAGCGCCTCTTCGACAGTGGTCACTAGTATCTTCTGGTCAGCGCGCTTGCTGAACTTGGTGCTGGCGGAGAGATGCACGATCAGGCCGATATCTCGGCCAAAGGACCGGTGGCTGTAGGGTATGATCCCCTTGTGCAGAACCACCGCGGTGGCGCCTCCCTGTGCCACCTTGTCTATGGTCGACCTCATGTCAACTAATCCTTCGATGGGGCCATTTGTGATACCGTGGTCCATGGGGACGATGACCGCCCTCCCGGTGCCCCGGTCCATTATGCGCTCCATCCTCACGCTCTTTCCTAGCACTTTTTCACCTTCCTGCCGTGTCAATTAATAGCACGCATATAAGATTTGCGTCATTAACGGATATGTATGGCATGAGATATAAATCACTGGTAGGTCGGCTCATTCATCATAAGTCCCGAAATATACTGCATTGAGGCCTTAAATCAAACCTTGAACACCAAAGAATGGTGTCAATTCCAAAATGATAGATCGTGGACCGAAAACGTCGGGCCAAAGATGAATACCAGATATTACGAGTCTAGTATCAATCCCTCCATATTGGCCAACGAGAAGAAGTGTGACGATGATCATCAACTACTGTCTGTATGTTTAGCCAACCATTTCCAGGGAGAATCCAATTCACTAATAATTGATGAACGTGATGAGTCCCACGACCATCTGATCGAACCACGACCGTGGATCAAAGGCCGCTTGACCTTTGATACGCATATAACAGAATGCATCAATGATGTGTGGGGATCCATAAACAAGGCCTATATGATGTCTCTCAGGCCATTTTTTATATCCCAGGATCATCAAACCGAGTCAAGTATGCTCTGTACCAGGAGATGAACACTCGTACAAGGGTTGCCCCCACGAACGTGTGGACCAAAGCCCAATCCATTACGTCTTCTCTCTAACCTATCCGCATTGCTCACGGCCATCGGGAGGGCGGGTTGTAACCGTTCGAAGAGGTCCATTGATTTTTCGTACCTTGGGATATAGCGGCGTAGTTCAGAAACAACGTCCGAACAGCTATCCATCCAATTTTCCGTGAAAGTATAATGCAGGAGGAACCATAGTTCGAAACAGGGATTGGATACTGCCAAAAACATTTTGCTACCAGCAAGTTCCACCGCTTTATGTAATTCATCATCAGTACAATCATCGACATCAAAGACGCACCATGCAGCGTCTCCGTTCACCTTCCCGATATCCATCTCCCGCATTCGCTCGAGAGAATGACTCACTATCTGTCTGGGCGTTTTTCCCGGGGATTCATAGACTTTAATGATTACATTACGATGTGTGCGTCGAAACCCCTCAAAATAGTAAGGTTCTGTGCATTTACCCTCGCATATGATGAGGAGGCGCGGCTTAACAGTCTTTGGAATACGCTCTCTGCCCCTTGACCGTTTCATTCCACGATTCTCCCACCTTCCACAAACGGTACCGCTCCGAAACGCCCCAGTTCATACGCCTTCTGAGCCCTCAGGTCCTTGCGTACTTTGAAGTCTGACAGGGAATACATGTGAGTGCGTCCTTGTTCATCCTTTTCCATGAACCATATCTGGTCTCGACGAAACAGGTCCAGATCGATAAGGTTGGTGTTATGGGTGGTGAATACGAACTGGGCATTTTTCGGGTTCTGCTTGGGATCATTGATCACGTCGATCGTAAATCGGGCGATTAAGAGGTGGAGATGGAGGTCCATCTCGTCCATTACCAGCACTTTCCCCGCCTCCATCGCCTCAATGATGAGGGCTATGACAGCGAAAGTCTTCTGTGTGCCTAAGGACTCCTCGCCATGAAAATCCATCTCCTGTTGGATTGGCGCTCCGTGCTCATCGATAACCTGATGCACTGTCTTGATGTCCACTCTGCGCCATTGCTCGATCTTGCCGTTTACAATGCTGCGCATCTGCTCTTGAACCTCCGGAGGCATCCTGCCCAGTTCATCCTGGTCCATATGGACGACCTTCCCACGTAGGTCGACGATGCCCATGTCCGCTTTCTTTAGTGCCCCGAGAACAAAGGCGCGGAACCGATCGTCCTGCTGCATCCGGGCCAGGGCTCGCTCCTCCACGACTATCGAATTGATGTCCAGGATCACCATAAGACGCTCCCTGAACCAATTGAAGGCCGGAATCGCCTTGCCATAATTATCCTGGACGGCCTTGGATAAGAACAGAGCATTTGTCAGCGTCTTCTCAGCTATGCTCCGAAGGGTTCCAGCGTCCTGTGTGAACTTATAGGGGTGGCCATCGATCCTTTCGAAAATTATTGCTTTTCGGTTCTTCGGATAATAATTCAGGGATTCCTCAAGGACATGGGTAGCATCGTGCTTGAGTATGTACTCATACTCAATGCCATCCATTAGAAAGGCCACTCTATAGCAGGTCGGCTTACCCTTGAACGCCTTGTCGAATTTAAAAGGCATAAAAGGCATGGCTTCTCCCATCTGAGCCAGATGTGACCTTAAGACCATGGACTGCAGGAGACCCATCGCCATGATCAGGTTGGATTTACCAGATGCGTTCGCCCCATAGATCGATGCAGACCGGATGGTGCGGTCCTTCGATCCCTCTATGTTGATTAAGCGGTCTTGATGGCTCTTATCGGATGTAGCGATCATGCTGAAGGTCACCGGTTGGGCGAAGGATCGAAAATTTTCCACCTCGAATTCTAGCAACATGTTCTCATGTCTCCCAATTAAGAAGTTGTGAAATAATCACATATTTTACATCATAATGCCTGTATATAACTTTTTATATGCCAATAATTACGCATCGCATATCCGGATTATCCTGATTGAGGTTATACGTTAAGCAACAAATTAGGACATCAATCCACGTTATTGTCAATGATTATATTCTCACAATACATCCCTCTCCATCATGTGGAAGTCGTTGGCCAAGCATTTCGGCAGGTACCCCTCTCAGGCCAAGGTGGCCAAGCTGCTTCTGGAGCACGGACTGCGTGTGGACGAGGGGCGGGTGTTCTGCGGAGACATCGAGGTCGCCGACATGGCCATCGGCCGCGCCGCCGGCGTGGACCGCCGCATAGTGCGCTCGGCGGTCATGACCATCGAGGAGAGCAACGAGCTCAGGACCGTCTTCTCCAAGCTGGTCCCCATAGCTCTGCTGACAGAGGTGGCGCCGGTCATGGGGTGGACGTCCCTGGAGATCGTTCCCACCGACGCCCAGACCCCCGGGATCATCGCCGAGGTCACCGGGGTGATCGCCCGGGAGGGGATATCCGTGCGCCAGGCGGTGGTCAGCGATCCCGTGCTGTCCTCCGACCCCCGATTGTTCGTCATCACCGAGGGCGTGGTCCCCCCGGAGCTGATACCTCAGATACGTGCATGCAAGGGCGTGCGCTCCATAATCATTCACTGATCCCATGAGCGAGGAGCATCGTTTAGCCTACCCGGCCCTCATCGTGGCCATACTGGCGGTGTCCTTCGCCTCCATATTCATCCGGTGGAGCGATTCCGACCCGCTGGTCATCGCCGGCTACCGAATGCTCTTCGCCGCGCTCATACTGGCGCCCTTCGCCTTTCAGGAGAGGAGGGTCGCCGAGCCGTTGGAACGGCGTACTATCATGACCGTGGTCATGACAGGCGTCGTGCTCGCCGTGCATTTCTTCGCCTTCATCTCCTCGCTCCGGTATACGTCGGTAGCATCCAGCACCCTGCTGGTCAACTGTCATCCCCTCATCGTCGGCGCGGCCTCGGTCTTTCTGCTGAGAGAATCCTCCAGAAGGACGATCGTGGGCGTGACCATCGGTTTCGTGGGCGTGGCGGTCATCGCCCTTTCGGGGATCGGTTCCGGACAGGCCATCGGTGATTCGCTTGCTTTGCTGGGCGGGGTCATGGCGGCCATATACATACTGGCCGGCAGATTGATCAGGCGCTCCCTGGGCATATTCACCTATGCCTTCCTGGTGTACATCACCGCCGCCGTCGTCCTTATGACCGCCGCCCTGCTCAACGGCGTACCCCTATGGCCGTACCCCGTCGATGAGATATTGATCTTCCTGGCCCTGGCGGTGGTATGCACCATATTCGGACACACCATCTACAATTGGTCGCTGAGGTACCTTTCAGCACCGGTGATAAGCACGTCGCTGCTGGGAGAGCCGATAATCGCCAGCATGCTGGCGTTCATCATCCTCAGCGAGGTCCCCGGTTGGACGGTCATAATGGCCGCACCCCTGGTCCTGATAGGGGTGCTGCTCACCGTTCAGGACCGTGCCTGGAAAAAGGTCGAGAGCGGAAAATGATCCGTCTCAATAGTACGAGGCGATGTCCCGCATCTGGATGTTGCCCTGCCTCGCTCGTTTGATGGCGCAGACGGTGGCCTCCGCCCCGTGCACCGTGGTCAGGAACGGTATCTCCAGTTCGACCGCCAAACGCCGCATCATATATCCGTCGCGGCGGGAGCCGGAGGAGTACGTCGGCGTATTGATGATGAGGTTGATGTCACCGCGGCGCATCAGGCCCAGGGCGTCCGGGGCGATCTTCTCGTCCACCTTATAGACGGTAGTGATAGGGACGCCGTTGTTCCGCATGTAGGTGCTGGTCCCCTTGGTGGCGTAGATGGTGAACCCAAGAGAGTGCAGTTCCTTCACGATCGGCAGTATCTCCTTCTTGTCCGCGTCGGCGACGGTTATGTAGACCCCGCCCTCCATGGGCAGCTTGTTGCCCGCCGAGGTCAGCGCCTTGTAGACCGCGGCGCCATAGTTGTGGTCGATGCCCATGACCTCTCCGGTGCTGCGCATCTCCGGGCCTAGGATGGAGTCCACTCCCGGGAGCTTCAGGAATGGGAAGACGGACGCCTTCACCGCCACGTGCTTGAACGGGGCCACGCCGATGTGCCCCAGGTCCTTGAGCTTCCTGCCCAACATGACCTTCGTCGCCAGTTTGGCCAGCGGCACGCCGATGGCCTTGGATATGAAAGGTATTGTCCTGGAGGCGCGCGGGTTGGCCTCCAGCATGTAAACGTCGTTGTCCTTGACCGCCAGCTGCAGGTTCAGCGTACCTTTCACCTGAAGGGCGATGGCCACCTGTTCCGTGATCTCGATGACCCGCTTCATGATCTCCGGGCCGATGGTGTGAGCCGGCAGTACCATGGTGGCGTCACCGGAATGTACGCCCGCCTCCTCGATATGCTCCATGATCCCGCCGATGAAGATGTCCTTTCCGTCGCACACCACGTCCACGTCCAGCTCTCTGGCGTGCGTCAGGTACTTGTCGATGAGCACCGGGTGCTTCTTGGAGACCTTTACCGCGGTGGCCACGTACTGCTTCAGCTCATCCTCGTTGTATATGATCTCCATTCCGCGCCCGCCAAGGACGTACGAGGGGCGCAATAGGGCCGGATATCCGATGCGGTCGACGACCGCCTTCACCTCAGTATAGGAATGACCGGTGCCGGACTCTGGCTGCAATATCCCGAGCTGGGTCATCAGCACGTTCCAGCGCTTGCGGTCCTCGGCCATGTCCATCATGTCCGGGGTGGTTCCCAGCACCTTGCACTTCTTTCCTTTGAGGGCCTCCTCCAGCGGTATGGCCAGGTTGACCGAGGTCTGCCCGCCGAACTGAAGTATCACCCCGTCCGCGTCCTCCTTCTCGATGACGTTCAGCACGTCCTCCAGGGTCAGCGGTTCGAAGTATAACCTATCGGAGATGTCGTAGTCGGTGGACACCGTCTCCGGGTTGTTGTTGATGACGATGGCATCCACGCCCTCCTCCTGGCAGGCCATGACGCCGTGCACGCAGCAGTAGTCGAACTCGATGCCTTGCCCGATGCGTATGGGACCGGAGCCGACTATCACCACCTTCCTCTTGTTGGATCTGGGGACCTCGCAATCCGTGCCGTAGGTGGAGTAGAAGTAAGGGGTCTCCGCCTGGAACTCGGCGGCGCAGGTGTCCACCATCTTATAGGTCGGAACGATCCCGTTCTCCAGTCTGAGCTGCCGGATCTGCGGTTCAGGTATCTTGGAGAACTTGGAGATGCTCTCGTCCTGGAAGCCCATGCGTTTCGCGCGTAGTACCAGCTCCGGGGTCAACGGTCCGGCGACCAGCTCCTTTTCCATGTTGACGATGTTGAGTATCTTGCGCACGAAGAAAGGGTCCCAGTTGGTCAGCTCGGCGATCCTCTCCACCGGTATCTCCCGGCGCAGCGCTTCGGCGATGGCGTAAAGACGCTTGTCGCTGGGGGCGATCAGTTCCGATTCTATCTCGTC
The DNA here is from genome assembly GCA_035527755.1 of Methanomassiliicoccales archaeon. Classification (NCBI taxonomy): domain Archaea; kingdom Methanobacteriati; phylum Thermoplasmatota; class Thermoplasmata; order Methanomassiliicoccales; species Methanomassiliicoccales archaeon. The sequence goes on from DATKZX010000014.1 coordinate 52,153, forward strand.
ATCGCTCCAGATCTCCGGCTCCAGGTCTATGCGGTCGATCTCCAACGAGCAGACCGCCTTCATGAGCGACTCCTCTATCGTCCGTCCAATGGCCATGACCTCGCCGGTGCTCTTCATCTGGGTACCGATCTTCGTCTCCACCGTGCGGAACTTGTCGAAGGGCCACCTCGGTATCTTGAACACCACGTAATCGATGGTCGGTTCGAATGCCGCGAACGTCTTGCCGGTGATCTTGTTGGGTATCTCGTCCAACGTCTTACCGATGGCGATCTTGGCGGCCACTCTGGCGATCGGATATCCCGTCGCCTTGGACGCCAAAGCGGATGAGCGGGAGACGCGGGGGTTCACTTCAATGACCCGGTACTCCCTGGTAACTGGATTGAAAGCGTACTGCACGTTGCAGCCTCCCTCTATGCCCAAAGCCCGAATGATCTTGATGGAGGCAGTGCGCATGAGCTGGTAGTCCACGTCGTTCAGCGTGTGTATGGGGGCGACCACGATGCTCTCGCCGGTGTGGATGCCCATGGCGTCCAGGTTCTCCATGGTGCAGATGATGACGCAGTTGTCCTTGCGGTCCCGCATCACCTCATATTCCAGCTCCTTCCAGCCCAGTACGCTCTCCTCTATCAGAACCTGGCGGATGCGTGAGTAGATAAGTCCGCGGCCAGTGATGGGAATGAGCTCTTCCTCGTTGTAGGCGACGCCGCCACCCGTGCCTCCCAAAGTGTACGCCGGACGGATGAGCACCGGGTAGCCACCGACGGCCTCCACGGCCTTCTTGGCATCCGCTATGCTGGTGACCGTGACGCTGCGTGGTATCGGCTCGCCGATCCCGATCATGGTCTCCCGGAACAGCTCTCTATCCTCCGACAGAGCGATGGCCCTAGGCTGTGTTCCCAGCAGTTTGCAGTTCAGCTTTTCTAGATATCCTTTGTCCGCCAGCTCCGAGCACAGGTTCAGGGCGGTCTGCCCGCCCATGCCGGAAAGCACGCCTTCGATCTTCTCCTTGCGGATGATCTCTGCGATGTTCTCGACGTTCAAAGGCTCGATGTAAACGATATCGGCCATCTCCAGATCGGTCTGGATCGTCGCCGGGTTGGAGTTGACCAGTACGGTGGTGTATCCCTCTTCCCTCAATGAGCGGCAGGCCTGCGACCCGGAGAAATCGAACTCCGCCGCCTGTCCGATGACGATCGGCCCTGAACCGATGACCAACAGCTTGCCCTTGCTCATCGACAGGCCTCCAGCATCTTCACGAAATCATCGAAGAGGAAGCCCGTGTCCCTTGGTCCCGGGGAAGCCTCCGGATGATATTGTACGGAGAATATCGGCAGCTCCTTGTGCCGCATGCCCTCCACCGTCCCGTCGTTGACGTTGGTCTGGTCCACCACAAGTCCGGAGTCCTGGAGGCTCTCGGGGTCGACCGCGTATCCGTGGTTCTGGGAGGTGATGAACACCCGGTCCCTATACTTCACCGGCTGATTGGCCCCGCGGTGCCCGAACTTTAATTTATAGGTGGTCCCTCCAAACACTTGGCAGAGAAGCTGGTTGCCCAGGCAGATGCCCATGATCGGATAATCGTCCTTCAACGTTCGCAAGTTCCTGATGATGGTGTCCTGGACCACAGGGTGGGCAGGATCGCCCGGTCCATTGGATAGGAAAAGCCCGTCGATCTCATGGTCCCGGAAGAACTTCACCGGGGTGTCGTACGGTAACTGGTAAAGGTCGAAACGTTTCCTCAGCTCTCTGACGATGTTGTTCTTTACCCCGCAGTCGAACAGCGCCACCTTCTTGGCGCCTTCCTTGGGGAAATGAAGGATATCGGGAGTGCTCACCTCTCCCACCAGGTTGCTGTCCGATGGATACGGCATCCTGCGCAGCTCCTCCAAACGTTCCACCGGGTCCTCATCGTAGACTATGGCACCTTTCATGGTCCCGGCGGTCCTGATCCTAATGATGAGGGAACGGGTGTCCACACCGGCTATGCCGGGGATGTCGTTCTCTTCCAAGAACGAATTAAGGTCCTTCCCTCCGTAACCCGGGGAAGGTGAATCGCAAAGCTCCCTCACCACGAAGCCTCGGACCTGAACCTTGTCCGACTCCATGTCTTGGGAGTTAATACCATAATTACCGATGAGCGGATAGGACATCGTCAGAATTTGGCCGCGGAATGAGGGGTCGGTCAAGCCTTCCTGATAGCCGGTCATTCCGGTGCTGAACACGACCTCGCCCGAGGCGGTCTTCATGGAACCAAATCCCGTGCCCTCCATGATCGTCCCGTCCTCGAGAACCAGAAAGCACTTTGCCATCAGAAAATCACGGTAGCGTTATGGGATACTTAATCCTTACTGAATGCCCAAAACTAACTGGCATGATAATGTCTGGATAACAACAGGAAGTCGATATTTTTTATATCGCCGGGGGTTTTCTGTCCATCTGCGGACTAATATTGAGACAACCATAAATCCTGGGTAGGACATCCCTCGACGATGAAGGTACTGCACCAGGACCGCTTCAAGGGAGAGATCAAGATGCAGGTGGAGGTCGCCGACGATCTATGGCACCTCTACAACATACTGTCCCCAGGGGACCTGGTCTACGCTTCGACGTATCGTCGCGAGGAGGCCAAGAGCGACAAGATCCGGGCGGAACGGGGCGAGAAGAAGCGCATGACCCTGGGCATACGCCTCGAAAAGATCGAGTTCGGAGAGTTCGACAATCGATTGCGTCTTCTGGGCGTGATCGAGGAGGGGCAGCAGGACGTTGGCTCCCATCACACCCTTATCATGGAGGAGGGGGAGGTGCTCTCGGTCATCAAGTCGCAATGGAAGCCCTCGCAGCTGGAACGGGTGCGGAGGGCGGTAGAGGATTCCAAGAAGCCTTCGGTCATATTCGTCTCCCTGGACGACGACGAGGCGACGGTGGCCGTCATGCGGCAGTTCGGCGTGCAGCGCCTGGCGGACATAATCGCCAGCGGGCACGGCAAGATGTACGCCACCAAGGAAGAGGGCGACTACTATGGTGAGATCATCGCCAAGATCAAGCAGGCCTGTTCCCCCGGTGTCCCCATCCTCGTTCTTGGACCCGGTTTCGCCAAGGAGACCTTGCTGGCGAAGGGGAAGGAAAAGGAGCCGGAGATGTTCTCTCGTTCATTCCTATACCACACCGGACAATCGGGCATGACCGGGATCCAGGAGCTGATGAAGAGGGGCATGGGCGCAGAGGTGCTCAAGGACTCCCGCGTGGCGGAGGAGACGGAGATGGTCGAAAAGCTCCTGGAGGCGGTGGGGAAGGACGGTCTTGCCACCTACGGACCCAAGGAGGTCCGGGAGGCGGTCAAGGTCGGGGCGGTGGAGCTGCTGCTCATACTCGACTCCATGGTCCGGGAGAAGGACGTGGAATCACTGATGCGCTCCGTCGAGGATTCCCGCGGACGGGTCACCGTGGTCAGCGAGATGCACGAGGGCGGCAAGAAGCTGGAATCGCTAGGTGGGATGGCGGCGCTGCTCCGCTATCGTATGTGATCTTGAAGAGACCTGCTCGATCGGGAACGGGCTCGATGGCTGAACACGAAGCACACGTCCTCGAAGTAAGATGACCCTCGTCCGTGATACGATGCCACACTTTCTAGGAAGTATCTCCTGTCATCAATGGAGGGGCTAGGGAACTTGATGAATGAAATCGATATTTACTAAGTATTATTTTATAAATAATGTAGTATATTATCCTGTTTGGACCTATACAATTGAAAAATTATATATTTGTTACAAGCGTCGCACACCCGACGATCGATAAAAGGTGCAGGGGATCGTCAATATCCAGGCCAGAAGATACAGGTGGATTTCTGTCTTCACGGTCGCGACCCGTATTTAAGATCGCATCACAAGTGACCATCGTCTAGAAGGGAACGGACTTAACGATTGAAATAGAATGGACCAGGTGCTTACAATGAACCGCTCTCCGATAAGGGTACTATGCGTGGACGACGAACCGGACGTGTGTGTTGTATCCAAGGAAATGTTGGAGGCTCTGTGGGACATGGAAGTGGATACCGCACACTCCGCCATGGAGGCCGAGAAGGCGCTGTCCTGTAAAAAGTACGACGCGATAGTGTCCGACTACCAGATGCCCGGGACCAACGGCATCGAGTTCGTTCGTCAGCTACGCCTGATAGGAAATCACACCCCCTTCATTCTTTTCACTGGAAAAGGCCGGGAGGAGGTGGTCATCGAGGTCATAGATAGCGGTGCGGACTCCTACGCGCAGAAGGGCGGGGACGTCAGGTCGGTGTTCGCCGAACTGGCGCAGAAGATACGCAACGCCGTGGCTCGAACGAGGGCGGAATCGGCCCTACGGGAGAGCGAGGCTCGTTACCGTTCCTTGATAGACAATTCCACAGTGGGGATATTCCTGGTCGACCTCGATGGCAAATGCATATACTCCAACCGCAAATGGCTGGAGATCACCTCCTTGAGCGAGGAGGATGCAAAGGGGAAGGGGTGGACCCACGGCATACACCCCGACGATCGTATCATCCTCGATGAAAGCTGGCATAATGCTTTGAAGGAAGGGGGCAAGGCCAACTTCGAATACAGATATTCAGGGAATGGAAAGGACATCAGGTGGATATGGGGTGATGTCACAGCGATGCGTGATTCCGAGGGAAATGTCGTCGGATACATGAGCACCAACGTCGACGTCACCGTGAGGAAGAGGGCTGAACAAGCGGTCCTGGAGAAGGAGAAGGCTATAGTCAGGGCATCCAGCATGGCTCGGATGGGCTACTGGGTCTGGAGGGTGAACGAGGAGGAGCTAGCGTTCTCCGACGGACTGGCAAATATTCTGGGCATACCTCCCGGGTCGGCCACACATCACGATCAGTTCTTTGACATGGTGCATCCGGACGACCGTCTCGCGGTGACGGACGCATTGTCCTTGACCATGCTTCATCAGAAGGAGTTCGACATGGAGCATCGCATGGTTCGGGTGGACGGTTCGGTCATCACCGTCCGGGACATCGTGGAGGTGAGCACCTCCCAAGAGGGTCGACCTGTATATGTGCTCGGAATGGTCCAGGACATCACCGAGTCCAAAGCGGTCAGTCGGTCCCTGCGGGAGAGGGAGGACCTGTACCAGATCGTGTTCGAGACCATGGCCGAGGGACTGATGGTCAGGGACAGCACCGGGGAGATAATCCTATGCAACGATGAGGCGGCCATGATGTTCGATCTCCCCCACGGTGAGCTCCTCATGGCAAGATCAATAGCTGAATCGGAGGTGGTGATGGAAGATGGGTCGCCCTGTACCTTCGATAACCTGCCCTCGTCCATCACTTTTCGTACCGGTCTTCCCCTGACCAATACCCTGCGGGGCATCAAGGCCCGTGACGGGGAGATAAGATGGGTGTCGAACAACACCCGGCCTTACATGAAAGGGGAAAAGATCCACGCCGCGGTGGTATCGTTCTCCGACGTCACCAGTAGGATCCGGTCGGAGAGAGAGCTGCAGGAGAAGGAGAAGCGGTACCGACTGATCGCGGAGAACATGGCCGATGTCATCACCGTTTTGGGCATGGACCTGAATATCACATATGTCAGCCCTTCCACCGTGAAGCTCAGGGGATTCACCAGCCATGAGGTCATGAACCAGAAAATGAGGGAGATATTCACTCCCGAATCCCTGATCATGGTCAGGGACAGCTTAAAAAGGGAGCTGGAGGAGGACCCGAAGGAAGACACCGACCCCGAACGCGTCCTATATTTGGAACTAGAGGAATATCGCAAGGACGGTTCTACCATGTGGGTGGGCAATTCCATCCGCATCATACGGGACGATGAAGGAAATCCCGATTCCATCGTATGCCTGTCCAGGGATGTTACGGAACGCCGGGCGAGTCTACTGGCCCTGCAGGAGGCCAACAACAAGCTGGCAATGCTCTCCCGTCTCACCAGGCATGACCTGATGAACCAACTGCAGGTCCTGGGCGGATGGCTGCAACTGATGCGCCTGGAGGATAAAAAGAACATTGAGATGAGGAACAAGGTCCTCAAGACCTTGGACAATACTAAGTTCCTGATCGATTTCACCGCCGAATACGAGGGACTGGGATCGGTCACTCCCTATCTCATAAATGTTCGAAACGAGGTAGAGAAGATGGCCCGATCCTTGCCCTCGGGCATCATGCGGATGGAGGACCATCTAGATACAGAAACGGTCCTTGCGGACCCGCTGTTCCATAAGGCCCTTTACAATCTCGTGGAGAACGCCGTTCGTCATTCTAATGGCGCTAGCATTATCCGTTTCCGATCCGAGGTGGATGGGCGGTCCCTTAATATCATCTGCGAGGACGATGGCAGAGGGGTGGACGAGAAGGACAAGGAGAAAATTTTCGAGCGTGGGGTGGGCAATAACACCGGTGAGGGCCTGTTCTTCGTCCGTACAATATTGGCCATCACTGGCATGACCATCAGGGAGGTAGGTGGACCCGATGAAGGGGCCCGTTTCATCATCAACGTTCCCGAGGGCAACTGGCGCAAATAGCCTCCACAGTCTCGGTGTTCTCCGAAACGCTTTTGTACGGTTTTTAGTATTGACGGTCTGTCAGCCATTTATCTAATTCCTGGGTATAAATGAGGGAATATGTCGACAGGGGGACGTTCATTTTGTCACTCTGTCCGATATTGAGCGCCTGGGAGAAATAAAGCGTTCGATGTGGGGTGGGGATGTCCCATCGGCATCCGAAGGATGGCGACGAAGTAGAGGGTATGAGAGATGAGAGACCGGTCCGAGATCCTTGCCAAGTTCGATAAGAGCCCCCTGATCACTTGCGATACTACGCTGCGTGACGGTGAACAGGCAGCGGGGATAGTCTTCGCCAACTTGGAAAAGATGCGCATAGCCAAGCTTCTGGATGAGCTGGGGGTGCAGCAGATAGAAGCTGGCATCCCTGCAATGGGCGGGGACGAGAAGAAGGCGGTCAAAAGCATCGCCTCGTTGAAATTGGACGCCTCAATCCTGGGATGGAACCGCGCCAACGTGGAGGATATCGCTCAATCCATCGACTGCGATGTCGATTCCGTGGCCATATCCATGTCCTCCTCGGACATTCATATCAAGAACAAGCTGATGAAGACCAGGGAATGGGTCCTGGAAAAGGTCGTTGAGAGCGTGGAGTACGCCAAGGACCATGGGCTGTACATATCTTGCAATGCCGAGGACGCCTCCAGGGCCGATCCAGCATTTCTTATCGAGTTCGGCAAGGCGGCCAAGGACGCTGGGGCCAACCGCCTGCGATACTGCGATACCATCGGCCTGCTGGAGCCGCGCCGGGCGTACGATGAGATCAAGGCGCTCAGGGAGGCGGTGGACATCGACATCGAGATGCACACCCACAACGATTTCGGAATGGCCACCGCTAACTCGGTGGCCGGCATGCAGGCCGGGGCCAAGTTCGTCAGCACCACCATCCTGGGCATAGGCGAGCGCACCGGCAACACTCCCCTGGAGGAGATCGTCATGGCCTCCAAGCACCTGCTGCACATGGACGTGGATTTCAGGACCGAACGCTTCCGGGAGGTGGCCGAGTACGTAGCAAGGGCGGCCAACCGGGACATCCCCGGATGGAAACCTATCGTTGGTCTGAACTGCTTCGCCCACGAGGCGGGCATCCATACGGACGGCGTGATCAAATACCTGAGCAACTACGAGCCCTATACTCCCGAGGAGGTCGGTCTCTCCCGCAGGATCGTCATAGGCAAGCACTCCGGCCGTCATACCATAAAGCAGATATTGGCCAATAAGGGCATCGAGGTCAGTGACGATCTGGCCGGAGATATTTTGGCCCAAGTGCGAGCCAACTCCATCGCCCTGAAGAGGTCCCTGTCGGAGAACGAACTGATATACATCTACCAGGACTTCCAGGCTGGCGACAGCGACAAGATGCGGGAATGATGCTTCAGATGTGACCTATTCGGTGTAAGTACCTCGGGATCTTTTGTCCTAGGGGGCTAATTTTTTTATCTTGGCATCAACCGATATCCGACATAATGGCGAGCCGGACAACTTCTTTGAATCGTATCGTACGATCTTGTCGAGGAAGACCATTGTCCACTGCTATTGATGTCCAGGACTGTTCAATTCGATCGGCCGATGACGATCCTGGTCAAGGCGTTCAATGCTGGTTATTTGGTATTATTCTCGTCCTCGATCTCCTCGAACTTGATATCGCAACATCCTTTCTTTTTCTTCTCGTCCTTTTTCTTACCAAACAATTTCTTATCCATTCGTCCACCTCCTTAAAACAATATATCTATCAGATATCCAGTAATTATTGCCACGAACATGATGGTGAGCAGAAATGCGATGACTAATTTTCTCTTGAAGATACCAGCCAACATGCTCACTTCTGGTATGCTTGCTCCCGCTCCTCCTATTAGCAGGGCTATAGCCGTGCCCAATCCCATACCTTTATCAATTAATGCCACCCCGATAGGAATTATCGTTTCCGCTCTGATGTACAGCGGTATGCCTATAAAGGCTGCCACAGGAATGGATAATGGGTTGCCTGGTCCAGCGACGGCGACGATCATATCATCGGGCACCATCCCATAGATCACAGCCCCTATGATGACCCCGACCAGCAGGTAAGGTAGCATTCCCCAGAAATTGATCAGGGCGAACTTGGCGGCTTTTTTATATTTCGGATCATCATCGATGGTCGCTTGGTGACCGCCCTTGACGCGTACCCTTTTAACCTCTTTCACCAGACCAAGCCTGGCCCAGACCCTGCCGGACACTACTGCCAACAAGAAGGCAGTCATTCCGTAAATCACCGCCACCTCCCAGCCCATAAAAGCAAAGACCATTCCGAGGATGATCGGGTTCATCAGCGGAGAGGATAGAAGAAAGGACATCGTCGCTCCGAAAGGCGCGCCCGCCTCCAGAAAACCCATGGTCAGAGGAATGGTGGAACAGGAGCAGAAAGGCGTGATGGCTCCGAATCCAGCCCCGACGAAGTTACCGAGCCATCCCTCCCCGCCCATGGCCTTCCTGATCTTCTCTGGCGGGATATACTCCAACATCAGTCCTACCAGAAAACTGATTCCGATGAACAGGATGACCAGCTCAATTGTGATTATTACGAAGAACTCCACCGTCTGTTCCAGACTGTTGATAATGTCCAATATGTCACCAGGTTAGTCTATTTCGAAGAGTTTGGAAATAGATATGAAATTCATGTATTAAAAAATACGTATAACTGCATGCATTGAAACCATCGGTAAAGAAATCGCAACGAAAATTACGGATCAGACATGGCGGTTCGATTCGACCATCCTTTCAGGGTGCGTCTGCCGTTGTCCGTGATGCAGTATATCCTCCAATTTTTCTCCGGGCGTCCTTTGATCAACCCCGTCCTCTCGAGGACGTCAAGATGATAGGAAAGGGTTGAATCATTAACATTTAGGAACTCCTTCAGTACGCACGGGCACATGTCGCAGCAGGCCACTGACCAAAGGATCGTAAGCCGGGTATGGTTGGATACGGCTTTGTACACTCCCACCTGTTCGGCAATATCTTCAGGACTTGGGATCGAGCAGGCAAGTTTTTCTAAGCCCCCGACGTCCTTTATAGCCTTTGCAATGTAATATGGCAGGCCATCCCCATCGGTGGAAACGGTGTCATTCCTTTTTCCTCTCATAACATTTCTGGTATGCTCGAATGGGATATATCAGGATTCATCGGTGAGATCGGTAACCGTCGATAGTTGGTTTGTCAACACATCTCCATTTTCAACCCGGTCCAATCGTAATTTCAAGGTACTTTGAAAATCATATGTAAAAAAGGTTAAGAAATTATTAATAAGTTCCAAATGAGTTACTTCAATATTATTTGAAACATTATAGTACAGTTAAACACGTGAGGGATCCAATGGTCGATGATGCGGGGATGATCATGCCGGTCGATACCGTCCCGAAACGTTTGTCCTTTTTGAACAAATACCTGACCATCTGGATATTCGCCGCCATGGCCTTAGGGGTCGGTTTAGGGGTGCTGATACCGGACCTCGCCAACTACCTGGGCCAATTGAGCATCGGTACCACTTCGATCCCTATCGCTGTGGGGCTCATCCTTATGATGTATCCACCGTTAGCCAAGGTGAAGTACGAGCAGCTAGGGCGGATAACCAAGCAGAAGGACGCCAAGAAGATGTTCGGGACCTCGCTGATCCTGAACTATATCATAGGCCCCATCCTGATGTTCTCCCTGGCATGGATATTCCTGCCGGACCAGCCGGAATACCGCATCGGACTGATATTGACCGGTGTTGCCCGCTGCATCGCCATGGTCCTCATTTGGAACCAGCTGGCCAGAGGTGATTCGGAATACGCTGCCATGCTTGTGGCCCTGAACTCGGTGTTCCAGATCGTATTGTACTCGTTCTACGCCTACTTCCTGATCACCGTGCTCTCCGACGTGGTCTCGCCAGGATCAGGGATCGCCGTGAACATATCGATAGTGTCTGTGGCCATCAGCGTGATCATTTACTTGGGGATACCGTTCTTCGCCGGCATCCTGACCCGCTACGCTCTCTTGCCCCGCAAGGGTGCCGATTGGTACGACAACAAGTTCATGCCAGTGGCTGGAAAGGTTTCTCTGTTGGCCCTGCTTTTCACCATCGTGGTCATGTTCTCCTTGAAAGGTGAGTATATAGTGGAGCTACCTTTGGACGTGGTCAGGATAGCGCTCCCACTGCTGTCGTATTTCATCATAATGTTCTTGCTGTCGTTCTGGCTTTCGATGCGGTTGAACTTCGATTACCCTCACGCCGCCTCTCAATCATTTACCGCGGCCAGCAACAACTTCGAACTGGCCATCGCGGTGGCCGTGGGCGTCTTTGGCATTGGGTCCGGGGTGGCCTTCGCTGCCGTCATCGGACCGCTGGTCGAGGTGCCGGTGCTCATCAGCCTGGTCAACTTATCGCTTTACTTCCGTAGAAAATATTATGATAATAATGGAATAATAAATAAAAAAGTTCGGGGGAATTAGAAGCATGGACCCAAGGACCATAGAACTGGTGGCCATGGCCGCATCGGTCGCCGGACATTGCCAGCCCTGTTTCCGTCATCATCTGATGAAGGCGATCGGGTTGGGAATAGGAGATGAGGACATTAGGGAAGCGATCTCCTTGGCCGCGCGCATCAGTGGGGCCGGAGATAAGCGCATGGCCGAATTCGTAGAGGAGATGATGATCGAAAGAACGGAAAAAACGGTGTGATCAGGTTCATTTTCCCACCAGTTGCATTTACTGTTCTGCTCGGTGGTGCAGACGAACCTCTGAATCCAGCATTGATTCGGTTCCAGTTACTTTTATAGGGCTCCAATGGCGTACAAATCCCATTTATCAGCTCGTCCGTTTGATGAGAACGAAAGGATCGGTGCCGTACGATGAATTCGATATCAGGTCGGTCATGAACGAGGTATCCAAAGAAAAGTTGAAATACTCGATAATGATTATTTCAAAAATAATTGAAATACGGTCGTGATACAAACGTCCAATATATTGTTCGACTCATTAAACAGCGGATTGATGGCCGTTCTGGACTATCTTGCTCAGCACGTGGTCACCTGCCTGATCCCCGCGTTCTTCATCGCCGGAGCCATCGCAGCCCTGGTGAAGAAGGACGCCATCCTCAAATATTTCGGGCCGCAGGTAAGGAAGTTCAAATCGTATTCCGTGGCGTCGGTATCAGGTACCATACTGGCCGTTTGCAGCTGTACCATTCTGCCGCTGTTCGCCGGGATATATAAAAAAGGGAGTGGCATCGGGCCAGCCACCACTTTCCTGTTCGCCGGTCCGGCCATCAACGTGCTGGCCATCATATACACCGCGCAGGTGCTGGGAATGGACCTGGGCATCGCCCGAGCCTTTTTCGCAATTGCAATGTCCATCCTGATCGGTCTGATCATGGCCTACCTTTTTGGAAAGGAACAGGCAGCGAACCAACCTCCGTTCAAGACCATGCCGACGTTCGAGGAGGAAGTGGAGAGACCAAGATGGGTCATCCCGGTTTTCTTCGTCCTGCTGGTCGGCATACTGATATTCGGCGCTTCTCAACTGGATTGGGCGACCAAATTGGCCATAGTATACCTGCTGACCATGGCCGTGGCCGTCCTGCTCATCTACTATTTCAAGAAGGAGGAGGTGACCGAATGGGGGATCGAGACCTGGGACCTGACCAAGAAGATATTCCCGATATTGGTGATCGGCACGTTCTTCGTGGGCGTGTTCGCCTTCTTCGTTCCTCCGGAGACCTTCAGACCGTTCCTGGGGGACAATGGCCTAGGGGCAAACCTTCTCGCTTCCATACTGGGGGCGGTGCTATATATGCCGACGTTGTTGGAAGTACCGATCATCGGGACCACCTTCGGTTACACCACTGGTGTAATGGCCTCCGGTCCTGCGCTGGCGCTGCTCCTTTCGGGACCGACCACCAGCCTCCCATCTATAGTGGTGCTTACCAGGATCATGGGTTGGAAGAAGACCCTGACCTACTGGGGGCTTTCTGTTACCATGGCCACGTTAGCCGGTCTATCGTACGGATACGTTATAGGATGAGCCGATGATACGAAGGGCGATGAAGGAATAATGGAGATGGACCGATGAAGATCGAGATAATGGGCACAGGATGCGCCAAGTGCAAGAAGCTCTTTCAGCAGGCTACGGAAGCCGTGAAGGAAATGGGTATCGAGGCTGAATTGATCAAGGTCGAGGACCTACAGGCCATGATGGACCTGGGGGTCATGATCACTCCTGCGCTCTACATTAACGGGGAAGCTGTTTCCGCCGGACGTGTTCCCGGAAAGGAAGAGATCAAACGAATGCTGACGGAGGCTGGGAAGCAATGACTGGGAAACCGAGAGATGTCTGTACGTGCGGCTCTCCCAAACTAATGGTGTACTCATGTTCCGGGGCATCAAACGTTGGTCAGCTGGCAAATGATATAGCGATCAACATAGTTGAATCCGGGAGGGGTTCCATGGGTTGCCTGGTAGGCCTTGGCGCCCACGTATCTACGATGGTGCAGAACGCCAAGGCCTCCAATAAGATCCTGGTGATAGACGGCTGTGCGGTAAAGTGCGGACGGAAGACCTTGGAGCACGCTGGCCTGGCAAATTTCGATACCGTGGTCCTAACGGACATGGGTGTCAAGAAGACCTACGACCTGAAAGGAGACCTAGGACGGGTGAACGAACTGACGAACAAAGTGGTCGCCAAGATCGCCTGGGTAAAACCTCTGGCGAACAAGGATGGACCGACCGAATAGGATCGTGGTCGTTGTGGCGGATAGGGTTGAACGAAGAACGGGCTGAGGTGTAAAAATGACATCGAAGGTCAGAGTGCACATGAACATATGCGAAAAGATATCGACCATCACGGTCACGACCAACGAGGACGGTAACTATGATGTGCATATCGCCACCTCCTGTCCCAATGTCAAGGAGTTCGGGGAAGGTCTGACCGATCTGACAATTGAAGACCTGGTGGACAAGGTCAACAGCAGGATAATCAACCGCTATCGCAACGTGAAGATGAGCGCCAATTGCGCTGTACCTTCCGGAGTTCTGTCCGCCGCTTGGTTGGAGGCGGGAATGATCGCCAGATCAAGGGCCAGAGACAAGAAGTGCAACGTCATCGAGTTCCTGCCCGAGTGATCCAGCGATCTAGTAAATACGGACCATCTCAACTTATTTCTCGTTCCTCATGGCCCCGTTGATGGCTATTTCGGCGATGTCCACGCCGTACATCGTGGAACGGATGATGGAATCAAGAACAGTGTTGGTTATTATGGCCTCCTTGCTGTTCATGGTGCGCAGCCCTTGTCCTAATTTTTCGCACCTGCGTACCACATCCAGACCAGTGTCAATGACCTCGTTGGCCTTATCGATGTTCTTACGGAACAGGGCGTCCATGCCATCTTCCAGGACGACCAAGGCCTCGATGCTCAGCTCCTTTATATGATTCGCTGCAGCGAGCTTGTCGTCATCCTTGATGCTCAATAGAACGTTGCGGGCGATGCGCACAGCATGATCGCCGATGCGCTCGATGCCGCGGGCCACCAGCATCAGGTCGTTGGATTCGAAGATGTCCAGTCCCATGCGGTCCCCCAATCTCCGGTCCCGGGCGATAAGGTTGTTCTGTTTGACCGCCATCCAGTACAATCGGTCCACATCGGTGTCCCGGTCGATCACGTCCTCGGCCAGACCGCGATCCTCGGTGCGCAGCGCCTCCACCGCATCGGAGTGCATGCTCTTGACGATGAGATGCATGCGGCGCACGCACTTCTCCTGTGGCAGTTCGATGGGGTCCGAAAGATCGTGCATGATGATGCTGTTGGCCGTCTCCTCCACGATCTCCGGTCCTATGGCCATGCGTGAGAACTCCCGCACCGCGCTCTTGGTCTCCGGATCCATGCGTTCCTTGGAGCGCACCTCAATATTGTTGTATCCTACGAGATAGGCGCCAATGAGCTTGCGCGTCAGGTGCTCAGTGCTCTCCTTTTTATCGGTCCAGATCTCCCTTCTAAGGACCTCCTTGCGCCGTTCGATCTTGGTGTCCAGGACAATTGTTCCGTCAACCTGCACCGCCATGGAGACCTGGTCGCCGGCCTTGAGCCCCGAGACGTCCACCCAGCCCTTGGGAAGGGAAACGGTAAGGGTGGACGCGCCTGTCTTCTGCACTCGGCGCAGCTCGGTGTTCATATCTTCCCCTGTTGCATGAATATACATATCATTCTATTGTATATACAATTCTTACTGTTTTTATTGTATATACATAATATTCAATTAAGGACTAAAATTTCATAAAATATTTTTACTATATACAAAATGCAAGAATATATTCTATTTCGATAACGTATATAAACAGGGCATTAGTAACTCGTCCTTGAGAAAATGTACAACGAGCTGGTCGATACAGGAAATGATGTTCGCGGTCTCGTCTGTGAGACCATCGATCCTCCTATTAACGTCCTTAATGTCTGTGGCGGCGGCTCTTATTTTTTCTTTATGATACAATGGTGAACAAATGGAGAACAAGGTGAAATATCTAGCGATCGGTGTTGTTGCCATAATCATCATGGCCGTCATCGGCGCCTTGGTTCTCAGCCAGAACGATGACGGAGATCAGACGCAAAGCACCGTCATCAAACAGAAGGGTTCCGATACCATGCTGGAGCTCTGCCAGATCTGGGCTGAGGAATATAATGCTGAGAACGCGGCGGTCGAGGTCGAGATATCCGGTGGCGGAAGCGGTACCGGCATCAGCGCATTGATCAACAAGCAGGTGGATATCGCCCAGGCCTCCAGACAGATAAAGGCCAGTGAGATGACCGCCGCTCAAGCCAACGGCGTTGACCCGGTAGAGTTCCGCGTGGCCATCGACGGCATCGCTGTCATCACTTACCACGACAATCCGGTCAGCGTTCTGACCAAGGAGCAGTTGAGGGGCATCTACAACGGCATCATAACCAACTGGAACCAGGTTGGCGGTAACGACGAGTCCATCACCCTCTACGGAAGGCAGTCCTCCTCCGGTACCTACGTGTACTTCCAGGAGGACATTCTAGGCACCGAGAACTACAGTGTCAACATGAACATGTTGACCGGCAACTCGGCCATCGTCAACGCGGTTCAAGGCGACGAGGGTGGCATAGGCTACGTAGGCCTGGGCTATGCGGTGGAAGCCACCGGGATCAACATTCTGGGCCTCAAGGAGACCGCCACTGACCCGGTATACTCACCGATCGACGAGGAATCGGTCCTTAACGGTGACTATGTTTTGGCCAGGTATCTGTATATCTACACTGACGGCACCCCCAGCGACCAGATCGGCCACTGGATGAGCTGGGTCCTGAGCGCCGATGGTGGCCAGGCCATCGTCACTGAGCTCGGCTTCTACGCCCTGCCGCAGACGGTGGCAGATCAGGAAATGGCCAAGCTAGGTTGATCGAAAATATTGACAAAATCCATTTTCAAACCTTTTTCAAACCAATTCCAATCCTTTATTAAATCCCTTAAAAAGGAGCGTAGTTAGATTGAGACTCAAGTCAAAGACCGATGGCGGGAAGGTCAGGCCCAGACTTCGCCGCAACCCCCATCTGACGCCGCGCGAGAAGGTCATAGAGCTGATGCTCACCATCGCGACCTGGTCTTCCGTTGTGGCCCTGGCCGCGGTCTTTGCCGAATTGATGTTGGGGGCCGTTCCCGCTTTATTCAGCATCAACATCATCGACTTCTTTACTGGGACGGTCTGGAACCCATCCCATCCTCTCTATCCTGTTTACGGTATCTTACCCTTGTTCCTAGGTACGATGATGGTCTCCTTCGGGGCGGCGCTCATCGCCATCCCCATCGGGCTGGGGTGCACCATCTGGCTGGCTGAACTGGCCAGCCCTCGTGTCAAGTCCATTTTCAAACCGGCGATAGAGATACTGGCCGGCATTCCTTCCGTCATCTTCGGTTTCTTCGCCTTGGTCATCCTGTCCGAATGGATAGCGGCGGCCTTCGACCCTGTAAATAAATTGAACGCCCTGAACGGAGCGATCATGCTGGCCGTCATGATGATACCCATCATGGTAACGGTGGCCGAGGATGCCATGAACGCCGTTCCCAACAGCCTTCGCGAGGCGTCACTGGCCTTGGGGGCCACCCGCTGGGAGACGGTACGCCACGTGGTACTGCCTTCCGCGCTCTCCGGCATAGTGGCCGCCATAGTGCTGGGTTTCGGCCGCGCGATCGGCGAGACCATGACCGTTCTAATGGCCACCGGGAACGCCCCGGTCATAACCTCCGATTTCCTGCATTCGGTGCAGACCATGACCGCCGCCATAGCCATCGATTTTGGTGAGGTGGAATACGGTTCCGTTCATTACAATGTGCTGTTCCTGGTGGGGCTGGTCCTGTTCATCATAACCTTCATCATCAACTTCCTGGCCGAGTGGGTCACCCGGCGCTACCGGGAGGAGTACTCATGAACCGCAAGACCAAGGAAATACTGTATTTCAGTGCCTTCCGCGGCTGCGCCCTGCTGGTAGTACTGTCACTTTTAGTGCTGGTGGGTTACATCGCCACCGGAGGCCTGGAGCGTCTGAGCCTGGATTTCCTGACCGAGATGCCCCGCCGGGCCAACACACAAGGAGGTATTTTCCCGGCCATAGTGGGCACCTTCTACCTTATGCTGATAGTTCTGGCCGTTTCGGTGCCCATCGGGGTCATGTCGGCCATTTACCTGGTGGAGTATGAACAGAGGTCCTGGATGGGGCGGTTGTTCAAGCTGGCCGTATACAATCTGGCCGGAGTTCCGTCCATAGTCTACGGATTGCTCGGGCTAGGAATTTTCGTGGCCTTCCTGGGATTCGGCTTCTCCCTGATATCGGCCGGATTGACGTTGAGCATCATGGCCTTGCCGCTCATGATCGCCGCCTCCCGTGAAGCCATTTCCGCCGTGCCCTATTCCGTCCGGGAGGCGTCCTTCGCCCTCGGCGCAACGAAATGGCAGACCATCTGGCATCACGTACTGCCCTATGCCTTGCCGGGCATTTTCACAGGAATAATATTATCCGTCTCCAGGGCTGCCGGGGAGACCGCCCCTCTTATGCTGACCGGGGTGGCAGTGTCCCTGCAGCGCCTGCCAGACAGCTTCTTCGACAGTTTCATGGCCTTGCCATATCACGTTTACTACATGGCCACGCAGTCCTCCAACCTGCTGGCCACCCGGCCTATACAGTTCGCCACCGCGCTGGTGCTGATACTATCGGTGCTGGGCATGAACTTGGTGGCCATAGTGATGAGGAAAAGATATCGCGACAAGTACAAGTGGTAATATGACAACCGAAATTCACGTTGAGGACCTCCATGTATACTTCGAGAAGAACCACGCCCTGAAGGGTGTGGACATGGACATCAATAAGAACGGGGTGACCGCCGTCATCGGCCCCTCAGGCTGCGGCAAATCGACCTTCATCCGTTGCATCAACCGCATGAACGACCTGATACCAGGTTGCGTGGTGAAGGGAAAGATCCTGGTGAACGGTGCAGATATCAACGAGGATGCGGTGGATGTGGTGGACATTCGCCGCCGCATCGGTATGGTGTTCCAGAAGCCCAATCCGTTCCCCAAGAGCATCTACGAGAACGTGGCCTATGCACCGCGCCTGCACGGTGTCATTGAGACCTTGAACGGGAAAGTACGGCGGCGCAAGCACACCAAGAATGAGCTGGATGAGATCGTCGAGCGCTCTTTACGCCGGGCGGCGCTATGGGGGGAGGTCAAGGACCGCCTGGACAAGGGCGGCATGACCCTCTCCGGAGGGCAGCAGCAGAGGCTGTGCATCGCCAGAACGCTCTCTATCGACCCGGAGATAATCTTGTTCGACGAGCCGTGCTCGGCGCTGGACCCCATCGCCACGGCGAAGATAGAGGACCTGCTGGTGGACCTGAAGAAGGATTACACCGTGGTCATCGTCACTCACAGCATGCAGCAGGCCGCGCGCATTTCTGACCGGACCGCCTTCTTCTACCTGGGCGAAATGATAGAGATGGGGGAGACCAGACAGATATTCGAGCGGCCGCAGAAGGAGCTTACCGAACAGTACATCACCGGGAGGATGGGTTAATGGTTCCAAGGACGACGTTCAATCATGAGATGGATGAGCTGAATCGAGAGATCACCGAGATGGCCAACGCCTCCAAGACGGCCATAGAGAAGGCGGTGCAGATGATCGCCGACATGGACCTGTCCCTGCGGGAGGAGGTGGCGGAGCTGGACGCCCGCATATACGTGCTCAACGGGCAGATCGACAAGCATTGCCTGGACATCATCGCGCTCCATTCACCGGTGGCCAGTGACCTGCGCATGATATCGGCTTGCCTGAAAATGGTGGAGGACCTGAATCGTTTCGGCCGCTATGCCCGTGACATCGCCGAGCTGATCGACGACTTCGAGGAGGGCAAGGCGTTCAAGAAGTTCGAATCGCTGAGGAACATCGCCTGTTTGGTGGTAGGTCTGGTCGACGACGCGGTGTACTCGTTCCTGCAGAGGGACGCGGAGAAGGCCTCTCACCTTCACGAGAGGGATGACGCCGTGGACGCCTTGTACGACACCATCTTCCGGGAGATACTGACATACATGATGGAGGACCCCAAGAAGATCACCGTGGGCATCGACCTGATACTGGTCGCGCGGTACATGGAGAGGGTGGCGGACCACGCCTGCAACATCGGGGAGTACGTCTATTACATGGTGACAGGGGAGCGCCTGGACCCCAAGGTGAGGGTCGGCCACGTGGAGCAGAACATCACCGCATGCCAACGACTTTTCGACCATCCCTGCCCCAAGCATGAGCTGGACGAGAAGTGATATAAGGTCATCGTACCCGCCGTTCCCCATCAGGAAAGGGTCCGTCTCAATGGTATGGGTAGATGACGAACAACAATGCTCCCAGGGCGAAGAGGAGCCAGCTCAGCCGACTCAGCTCCTTCCGGCGTCCGGAGGCGGCCATTGCCAATGGGTATGATATCAATCCGATGGCCAGCCCGAATCCGATGTTGAAGGTGAAGAGCATGAAGGCTATGGTCAGCACCGCCGGTATCGCTTCGGTCATATCCTCGAAATCGATCTTCTTTATGGGGGACATCATGCTGATGCCCACCACAACTAGTGCTGGGGCGGCGGCCATGCCCAGGAAGCCCGAGGGAATGCCGGCGAAGAAGGGTGTCAAGGCCAGCATTCCCAGGAACAGAAGTCCGGCCACCACTGCCGTCCTTCCGGTACGTCCGCCCTGCTCGATCCCCGTGGCGGACTCGATGAACACCCCGGTGGTACTGGTGCCGAAGACTCCGGCCATCACCGTGGCGGCGGCGTCCACCCGCACCACCTTGTCCATCCCGGGCAGTTTCCCTTTCTCGTCCAGGAATCCCGCTTTGCCCCCTAGTCCAAGCACCGTGCCGGCAGTATCCAGGAAGTCCATGAGGAACATGACCAGGATTATCGGCAGTAAGGTGAGGTTGAGCGCCCCGACCACGTCCATTTTGAAAAGGACCTCTCCCCAGTCCGGTATAGGGCCGAACAGTGAAGGCACCTCCGTGGGGAGGGTTGTGCCGTATCCGAGACCGCCCAGGACGAAGCCCAGAACGAGCGTCACCGCCATTCCCAGAAGGACGGAGCCGACCACTTTCTTGATGTGCAGGTAGAGGGTGATGGCTATGCCGATGAGCACCACGATCACCTCCGGTCGGGCCAGATCACCTATGGCCAGGGGCGCACCGGGAACTCCCGGCAGGGAGATGCCCGCATTGGCCAGCCCGATGAACAGGAGGAAAAGACCGATCGCCACTCCCCAGGTCGCGGAAAGGAACGGGGGGATCGCATCCAACAGGGTCTTGCGCAGTCCGGAAAGGGAAAAGAGCAGGAAAAGTAATCCCGCGATGAACACCGCGCCCAAGGCCACGTTCCAGGTGACGCTCAGGGCGATGACCACGGAATAGGCAAGGAAGGCGTTCTCGCCCATGTACGGAGCGAGAGCGAATGGCCGTTTGGCGTACAGGCCGCAGGCCAGTGTGGCGATGCCAGCCACCATGATGGTTGCCACCATGGCCGGTCCGAACGGGATACCCGCGGCGGACAGGATGACCGGATTGACGATTATTATGTAGGCCATGGTCATGAAGATCGTGGCACCTGCGATTATCTCCCTGCGATCGTCCAGTTTGAGCGCCGTCTCACCCGCCACCGAATGTTATCGGCAATTATTTCTCATTAACCCATCCGTCCTTTGACGGACGTGGGTGGTCAAGGCCGATCGGCCGGGTCCTCAAGGTCCCCGAAAGGCGGGAGGACGAACTGGGCCATGACCCTCTCTCGGGGGAAGCAGAGGCTACGAAAAAGGATAATAATAGAATACGCCAATAGTTAAACGATCACAATGGACAATTGCAGAGCGAAGGCCCAGAAGGCCGTGGATGAGCTGGGACAGCAAATGGGCGGATACGTTCCGGAGACATTGAAGCACATCAACAAACACTATCCTTCCTTGGCGGTCATCATCAAGGACATGGACAAGGTCATCAACGAGGACGGCGCCCTGGACCGCAAGACCAAGCGCCTTATCGCCCTGGCCTGCGTCGCCGTGAGAATGTGTGACGGCTGTGTCTATCCTCAGGCCAAGGTGGCCAAGAACAACGGGGCTACGCGCGAGGAGATCATGGAGGCTCTGAACATCGCTGTGCTGACCGGTGGCGTTCCTACCTGGTCCAACGCAAAGGGCGGAATTACCAAGCTGTTCGACGAGTGGGATGCCGAGGACGCAGAGAAGAAGTTGTTTAGCAAGCCTAAGGCCAAGTCTAAAACGACCAAGAAGACCGCGACAAAGAAGTGAGCCAGTCACTTCTTGAAATTCCCTTTTTCTTCATTTATTATATTGTTTTTTATATTCTTATATTGGCAAAGTTCTTATAATATAGCTTCATCACTTCAACTCGGAGAAATCACATTGGCTTATAGACCAAATAGAAATCGAAGCAGGAAGGGGAAACCGACCAATTACCGGGACAGGGACGCTCCCTCTACCAGGGTGGGCATGTTGAACATGCGCCGCGTAGGGGAGTTCAGGTACGATGTCCGGGAATTGTTCATCGACAATAAGATGGACCCTGACCTAGCTACGACCTTTTTGGCCAGTATCATCGCTAAAGCCTCCCGCCTTAGCATCAAGGAGTGCAAGGACTTCGTGCGTGATCAAGAGGATGCCTTGATCATCACCAAGGACGTCTCCGATGGGATCTGCTATCTTTTGGACAGATATACCAAATATCAGAGCCAACAGATCGTTCAGAACTGAACATTCGGTTCCAACGCTCTCTTGGTCCAGTATCGGTTTTTTTATTCTCCTTCTTTGAAAGGTCTTTAGGATAAGCTTCTAAGTTCGTCAGAGCCGCGATCGTTCGATCAATAGGGACGTTCGCTCAACTGGGAGGTTTAGTTCTGCAATCATCGTTATCTCGATTCACGAGTAGATGGTGGTTTCCCGATCATTCATCTATGATGCTGATCTTTAATTGCCTGTTGTAGGTAAACCCTAATTCGTAGTTGATAGGCAATGTCATGAACCAGACCATCCCGTCCTCCAAGAGGAACTCTACGCTTCCGTTTCCGATGACCGACCATTCTTCATTGTACTGATAATCCCCTCCGTTCACCATGTTCCATATATCGGTCTCATCGAAGACGATGAACTGAAAGCCCTCTCCAGTATAGTTGAACTGGTACGATTCCCCGTTTCCGGGCTCTTTCAAGTCACATGACCAGTCCACATTGACATTGGTTGTCGAGGTGATCCTGCGCTGTTCGATCAGCTCATTTCTGTTTATAAGGCCGTTCAGGTCCAGGTCGCTCATTTCGGCACCGTCGACATCGACAAGTTCGTATGTGGCACGATAGTCGGAGGAAATGAGGTCAACGCGATAGGCCAGGTTCGTATGCGCCCCTCGATAGACCACACACATTCCTGCATCGTGGCCCAAACCCTGTGCCATGTCCAAGGATCGCCAGACGGCCTTCGTTCCCCAGGTGGTGTTCAGGCTCACCTCATCAAGATAGGCTCTGACGGAAAACAAGGGGGCAGGTAGAGATAAATGGAGTTCCAGGCCCCCTTCCTCATCATAAGGGCCGGAACGGGAATATGACCGCTCACCAAATATGTTCAATTGTTCCCCGAACGATCCATTGATACCGACCAGATCGCCCCCGCCGGTCACTCGATAGGTCAGCATCATATTGGTGTTCAGAGGAAGATCAGGCTCCGAATCACTCCCTATCACGAACACCGTCCCTATGGAAGCTACCATCAGCGCCGCTACCAATAGGACCGGCCAGATCTTCGGCTCCTCGGATGTCGTCAAATACTTCCCCGACATCGATTTTACTGAGGGGGCATAAAGATATCGCTAGCGTTCGAAAAAAAGAAAAGAAAGGAACAAGACCTGGATCTCGCTCAGGGTGAGATCAGTTCCCGCTCGCCTCGTTCCATGCCTTCTCCAGGTCCTTCCGGGCCACGGTCTCCAGCACGTACTTGCCGAACTGTTCGCCGGTAGCGCCATCGGAACGTCCGGTGATCCTGACGCGCTTCTCGAACAGTGTGCATAGGTCCAAGGCCATCTCCAGCTTGCGCGCCTTCTCCACATATCCAACGTGGTTCAGCAGCATCGCCGTCGCCTTTATGATGGAACTGGGATCGGCGTATTGGGCTCGTCCTTCGTCCACCATGCGCGGGGCGGAACCGTGTATGGCCTCGAACATGGAGAAACGGGTACCGATGTTGGCGCTTCCCGCCGTCCCCACTCCTCCCTGGATCTGGGCCGCCTCGTCCGTGAGTATATCGCCGTATAGGTTGGGGAGCACCATCACCTTGAACTCCGCTCGTCGGTAAGGATCGATGAGCTTAGCGGTCATGATGTCGATGAACCAATCGTCCCACTTGACCTCCGGATAATCCTTGGCGACCTGCTCGGCCATGCTCAGGAACTTGCCGTCGGTCTTCTTGATCACATTGGCCTTGGTGACGACAGTCACCTTGTTCTGCCCGGTCTTGCGTGCGTGATCGAACGCCAGCCTGATGATGCGTTCACATCCCTGCGTGGTCGCCACGGTGAAATCGATGCTGATATCCTCGTTCACGTCCACGCCCTTGCTTCCCAGGACGTATGCCCCTTCAGTGTTCTCCCGGAAAAAGATCCAGTCGATGCCCTGCTCGGGAATGCGCATCGGGCGCACGTTGGCGAAGAGGTCCAGCTCTCGGCGCATGGCGACATTGGCCGACTCTATGTTCGGCCAGCCGTCGCCCTTCTTCGGGGTGGTGGTCGGCCCCTTTAAAATGACATGGCACTTCTTAAGCTCGTCCAGAACATCGTCCGGGATGGCCTTGAGGTGCTTGGCGCGGTTCTCGATGGTGAGGCCGTCGATGGTCCTGACCTCCACCTTGCCCGCTTCGATCTCCGTTTTAAGAAGTTCCCTGAGGATGTTCTCAGCATGCGTGCAGATGAACGGGCCGATCCCGTCACCCCCGACCACGCCGATGATCATCTTGTCCAAGTTGGCATAGTCTGTCAACTGGGAGGACGATCTCATTACCTCCACCCTTGCCAGCTGTTCTTTCAGGATCTTGCCGAAGTGCTCCTTGGCGGCATCGATATCAACGTTCGTCATCATGACCGGTTGAAGGCAAACGGTGAACTCATATTACATTTTTGGCCGAGGGGACCGATCGAGGCAGCGATACAATATATGAAGATCATGCAACCCAGATGATCATAGAAGCAGAAAATCAGAGATTAAGGTATATGTCAGCGTCCGGTTGAATAGGCGGAGGATCTAATGACATTTCCAGGGAGAGGTTTATTTTATGGGATGGACCTGATCTTCCGGACGCCTAGCCTAGAAGGCACTTTATACCTTGTTTTTAGCCCTTATAATAGATTGCATCTAACTATCAAAAGATTAGAACGATATATCCTGTCGGTGCTTTCACCGCGTCATGTGCGAAGTCCCGAGGATTGTCATTGCTAGGGAGAGGAGCGGGACCGGGAAGTCCACCGTCACCATCGGCTTGCTGATGATATCTAATTAACTAGATCGCCCAACGGTACAAGGCAGGAACCGGTCGGAGCGATCCCGCGCCTGGAAAATGTGAGAATCAAAGGTGATCATCGAGGGCGCAGTGTTAATATATCGTTAACATTAACCGATCGATAGAATGTCCCATCTCATCGCAAGAAGGACGTTCATCACATTATTGGTATTCATCATCCTGCTGAGCGGAGTCCCTTTTTCGATGGGTGTCTCCGCGGCAGGCGATATTGACGCCGTGGCACCAATATCCATGGACCGCTACCGGTCAGTATCCTATCAGGACCTGGAGTCCATGATGTCCGCTGTCGGGGTCCGCGATCCCCTAGCGAACTACAACGTTCTGGTCGATGGCATGGGCACCGGTCTGGCCCCTCCCACCGCGGATGAGTGGGACCTGTTCCTGAGCACCGCCATGCTGGACGGCGGCGCGCAAGAGTACCAGGTGCCGACCGCTTCCTCCTTGGACCTTTCCGCCGAGGTCTACTTCCCGCAGGTCCGCAGCCAAGGTGGGGAAGGCTCCTGCGCCGCCTGGGCCCTCACCTATTACAATTACGGCTATATCGAGGCTAGGGACCAGGGATGGACGCAGGCGAAGAGCGGCAACAACACTCAGTTGCTCTCCCCTTCCTGGACCTATAACAAGGTCAACGGGGTGACGCACGAAGGGTCTAGCTACTCGGAGAACGCCCGCATGATCCAGCAGTTGGGCGTGGCCACCTGGGACACCTTCCCCTATGTGGACACTGACGACCAAGGATTTGGCGGGGAGACGGCCTGGCGCTCGGCGCCCGCTCACCGCATCAGTTCCTATGTCAGCGTGTGGAATCCCGATCCCGATACCGTGGTAGCTCTCATCAAGGAGCAATTGGGTCTTTACCGTCCCATCAGCTTCGCCATGGACGCCAACGAGTACACCCCGGCCTTCGCTGACGGTAACAAGATCATGTCCGCGGCAGAGTACGAGCACTCGTATTACAATCACGGGCAGACCATCGTAGGCTATGACGACGTCATGACTGATGACGGTGAGGTCGGAGCCTTCAAGGTGGTCAACTCCTGGGGCAGCTCCTTCGGGCAGGGTGGATACTATTGGATCACCTACCAGGCCATCAAAGAGATGCTGGGTTTCCCCATGGTCTACTTACTGGACAGGACGGACTACCAGCCCAGCCTGCTGGCCACCTGGGAGTTCACCACCGGTCCCTCGGTCGACACCGATATCGACGTGGGGGCGGGCAGCAGCACGTCGCCCTCCGATAAGGTCAGCACCTACTTCTCCACCGGAAACGTCAACCGTTTCCCGGGATTCATGGCCCTGGACGTCTCGACGCTTAACAATGAATATCTGGATGGGGAAGAGCACTACTTCCTCAACCTGAAGAACGCCGCCCTTTCAGGCACGGTCTCCTCGTTCCACATCGAGCTTTACGGTTCAGGGTACGTTCCCGGAGAACCTTCGCAAATGATGGCGATATCTTCCGAAGTGCCCAAGAGCGTACCGGGGGTGGTCAACGCCACCCTGGTCAATGAGGACCTTACACCGCCATCCTCCGAGGTTCAGGACCTTCCGGCCTACGTCAACGCATCCACTTTACAGCTGACCTGCACATCCTCAGACAGCGGCAGCGGCGTCGATCATCTGGAGCTGTTCTATCGCTTCAATTCCGGTAGCTATACCAAATACCTCCCCGCCTCCAATCCTTCTGGTGAATGGACCGGGGAAAGCATAACGTTCGATATCGCCCAGGCAGAAGGCCAGGGGCCATATCAGTTCTGCTCCATAGCGGTGGATGAGGCAGGGAACAGGGAGTCCGCGCCTTCAGTGCCTGACGCCAGCACCACGGTGGACCTGGCCGCCCCGAACACGATTATCGGTGTGGACGGAACGATGGGTGATAACGATTGGTACGTTTCTACGGTCACCGTCACCCTGAACGCGTTCGACCTGTGGAGCGGGGTCGATCATATCCTGTATCGTTTGAACGGAGGGGGATGGACGGATTATTCCTCCGCGCTCACCCTGCAGCAGGGGAACCATACTCTGGAATGCTACGCGTTTGATCGCGCAGGCAACCAGGAAACGGTGCGGAACATCATCGTCCACGTGGACGACGGGGAGCCGACGGTGAACGTCGTTACCAACGCCTCCACTACCAACGGCTGGTACCGCTCATCGGTCATGGTCACCATGCAGGCCGATGACGATATGGACCCCGATTGCTCGTTGCAGTACCGTTTGGACGGGGGGTCATGGACACAGTATCTGAACGTCTTCGTTGTCGAAGGGGACGGTGAGCATCTCCTGGAGTTCTACGCTACTGACCAGGCGGGAAACGTTGGCGGTGAGGGATCGCTCGATATCGACATCGATGCTCTGGACCCGGTCTGCGGCCATTCGCTTCAAGGACAGATAGGGGATGAGGGGCGATACGTCACCGCGGTGAACGTGACCTTGTCCCCATCGGACCAGGGCAGCGGTGTGGACGCCGCCTTCTATCGGCTTGACGACGGCGTTTGGCAGGAGTATTCGTCCACGTTCCAAATGATCGAGGACGGGGCGCACGTCCTGGAATATTACGCGGTCGATGTGGCTGGGAACACCGGTCCAGTGGTCCGGGTGGACGTGGTCATCGATTCGTTCGGACCGTCCGCCAGCATGGAGACGGACCGGTCGTCCTCCAA